>CAYGRH010000265.1:0-4914 GCA_964352165.1 uncultured Hyphomicrobiaceae bacterium
GACCGGATTTCGGCTGCCGCACATCGGCTGCGGCGCCTCTGAGACGACAACTGCAATTCAGTAAAAGGATCCACATGTTGGAAAAATCCGAGCTTGAGACGAAGGCATCCGCGCAAGAGGTTGCGGTGGCTTTTGACGACTTCATGCAGGCCTTCGAAGCCTTCAAGGAGAACAACGACGCGCGGCTGGCCGAAATGGAAAGCCGCGTCGGGGCCGATCCTCTG
The DNA here is from genome assembly GCA_964352165.1 of uncultured Hyphomicrobiaceae bacterium. Lineage (GTDB taxonomy): Bacteria > Pseudomonadota > Alphaproteobacteria > Rhizobiales > Hyphomicrobiaceae > CAYGRH01. The sequence goes on from CAYGRH010000265.1 coordinate 225, forward strand.
ACCGAGGAAAAGCTTCACCGCATCAATCGTGCGCTCGATGACAACCAGCGCCGGCTCGATGATCTCGTGCTGAAGGGCGCGCGGCCGCCGATCGGCGGGGAGCGGGCAACCTCCGGTGCTTCGGTTCAGCACAAGTCGGCGTTCAATACTTATGTGCGCAAGGGCGAGGCCGGCAATCTGCGCAATCTGGAAGGCAAGGCGCTGTCGGTGGGCTCTGATCCCGATGGCGGCTATCTGGTGCCGGATGAGACGGAACGCGCGGTCAATACGGCGCTGAAGGACATCTCGCCGATCCGCGCGATTGCAGGTATCCGGCAGGTCTCGGGCTCGGTCTACAAGCGGCCGTTTGCAGTGACGGGGCCCGAGACCGGCTGGGTGGGTGAAGCCGAAGTTCGCCCGCAGACGGCGTCGCCGACGTTGTCGGAACTCGCGTTCCCGACGATGGAGCTTTATGCGATGCCGGCTGCGACTTCGAGCCTGCTCGATGATAGCGCCGTCAACATCGACGAGTGGCTGGCAGAAGAAGTCCGCACGGCATTTGCCGAACAGGAAGGCCAGGCGTTCGTCACCGGTGACGGAACGAACAAGCCGCGCGGCTTCCTGAACTATCCGACGGTTGCGAACGCGAGTTGGTCGTGGGGCAACGTCGGCTATCTGGCAACCGGCGTGTCGGGCGACTTCCCGGCGGCCGATCCCGGCGACGTGCTGATCGACCTCGTCTACTCGGTCAGGTCCGGCTATCGCGCAAACGGTCACTTCGTGATGAACCGCGCGACGCAGGGCGAGATCCGCAAGATGAAAGATGCGGACGGGAACTACCTGTGGCAGCCCGCGTCTTCGCCTGCAGAACGGCCTTCGCTGCTGGGCTTCCCGGTGGCGGAAGCGGAAGACATGCCCGACGTGGGCGCTGACACGTTCGCGATTGGCTTCGGCGATTTCCGCCGCGGATATCTGATCGTCGACCGTATCGGCATCCGCGTGCTGCGCGATCCCTACTCAGCCAAACCCTACGTCTTGTTCTACACGACCAAGCGCGTCGGCGGCGGCATCCAGGACTTCGATGCGATCAAGCTGCTGAAGTTCGGTAGCTAGAGCAGGTTTGGGTTTGCTTGAATCAATCCGGCAGGCTCGGCCTGCTCTGGCTCATTTTTTTAAGAGACTGATTCACGCTTTCGATTGAAGCCACCCGGCTTCAATCTCAAACGATCAGGCTCTTGGACATCGCGTCCCTCGGTTCGGCTGGGGGAGCAAACAGGGAAACGGAGAAGGGCGGTGCCGTGAGGTGCCGCCCTTCTTGCGTTGAAGGTTTGAAAATCCGTGCCGGGTCTCCTCCCTCCCGGTGCGGACCTGAGCGGGGGTGTCCGGATGCCACTCTTGGACACTCCCGCTTCTTTTTTGCCGGGGGGCAGCGGCGGAACGCGAGACGGAAACATAACAGGAAGGACTTGCCGATGGCATTGGTGATGAGGACTGGACCGGCCGAGGAACCGCTGAGCGTGGAGGAGGCGAAAGCGCATCTGCGTATCGACGGGACGGCGGAAGACACGCTGATCGCGAGCCTCATTCTGACGTCGCGGCTGCATATCGAGGCGGCACTCGGGCTGGCGCTGATCGCGCAGGGCTGGACGCTGGTTCTCGATCAATGGCCGAAGGATGGGACGGTGAAAATTCCGATGCGGCCGGTGTTGGGCGTGGGCGAGGTTCGCGTCTTCGACCGTGATGGAAATGCGTCGGTCGTGCCTGCGTCGGATTATCAGGGCGACGTGGTGAATACGCCGGCCCGGATCGTTTCAAACGGTGCGGGATGGCCTGCGCCGGGGCAGAAGATCAACGGCATCGAGATCGATTTTGAGGCGGGCTACGGGGCGGGTGCGGCCGATGTGCCGGCACCCATCAAGCAGGCGCTCTTGATGCTGGTCGCGCATTGGTACGAGCATCGCGATCCGTTGGAAATCGGTTCGCCGAGCGTGGTGATACCGGTGGCGATTTCGAACCTGTTGAAGCCCTACAGGCTGGTGCGGCTATGAATGAAATCCGGATTGGAGATCTGAGACAGCGGATCGTCATCGAGGCGGTGAGCCTCACGAGCGATGGCGGCGGCGGAGTCGATGAGGTGTGGGTGCCGGTCGCTGATGTCTGGGCGGCGGTGCTGCCTCTGTCGGGCAGCGAGCGGGTCGAGGCGGACGCGATCTCGGGCCGGCTGACCCATGAAGTGTGGATGCGGTTTCGCGACGACATTGCGCCTGATATGCGGTTTCGCATGGGGGCGCGCGTGTTCGATATTCGCGTCGTGATGAACATCGAGGAACGGCAACGCTTCCTGCGGCTGTTTGCCGAGGAGCGGGACCTGTGAGGATTGGCGGTAAGATTGCCGGGCTTGGCTCGCGCTTTGGCGGCGGCGGGATCGGGCGGCTGGAAGAGGCCGTGCGGCGGCGGTTGCTTGAGTTGGCACGCGAGCGGCCTCGAGCCGGGGCAACAGGCGAGATGTCGGATGGCACTGGCGCGCGCCGGCTAAGCCTGGCCGAGCGATTGAGGGTTATCGAGGAAGCTGAGAGGTGAGGTTATGGCGAACGGGTTCTGGGCTCTGCAGAAGGCTGTCTTCGGCGCGCTGAGCGGGCATCAGCCGCTGGTTGATCTGATGGGTGCTGCACGCGTGTTCGACGACGTGCCGCGCGATGCGGAATTTCCCTACATCAGCTTTGGTCCCTGCGCGTCGCGGGACTGGAGTACGGGAACCGACGAGGGGCAGGAACATACGCTGACGCTGAATGCGTGGTCGCGCGGCGGAGGCAGGCGCGAGGTGCTGCATATCCTGATGCTGGTCGAAAGTGTGCTGGATGGCGCGGAACTCGTGCTCGACGGGCACCGGCTGGTCAATCTGCGCCACGAGGTTTCCGAGGCGACACGCGAAGAAGATGGGGAGACCTATCGGGGCGTGGCGCGGTTCCGGGCTGTGACCGAGACAATGGCGGTCGTCTAGCGGGTTTGTTGGACATGTCGCCGCGTGAGCGTGGGCATTTTGCTGAAAAAGGATGAACTCGAATGGCTGCACAGAAGGGCAAGGACCTCTTGCTGAAGGTCGATAGCGACGGGCTCGGCGGATTTACGACGGTTGCGGGGCTGCGCACGCGCACGCTCGCGTTCAATGCCGAAAGCGTCGATGTCACGCATGCGGAATCGGCGGGGCAGTGGCGGGAGCTTCTGGAAGGCGCTGGGGTAAAGAGTGCGCGGCTGACGGGTGCGGGCATCTTCAAGGATGAGGCCTCCGATGAGACCGTGCGGGCGTATTTCTTCAACGGCACGATCAGGGCCTGGCAGGTGGTGATCCCGGACTTCGGGACGGTGACGGGGCCGTTTCAGATCCTGTCGTTCGAGTTGACCGGTCGGCACGATGGCGAAGTGGCTTTCGAGTTGTCGCTTGAAAGTGCCGGGGCACTGACGTTCGCGGCGTAGCGCGTTTTTTTTGGTTCGCATTTTGGGGCCCACACTCGGCAAACCGGTGTGGGGCTTGAATTTGCCCACACTCGGTAGACCGGTGTGGGGCTGGTTGCCTACGGGCCGCGAGGTTGTGACCCTCTATTCTGGCTCGTCCCTTTCGGAGTGGATGGGGGCGATAGGACCGAATGGTCCGCGCCGGGACGATACCGCAGCGAACTCGACAGACTGGCGTGGATGGCCGCCTTCGCGGCCATGACGGGAGTGTGGGGAGGTCGGTGTGGGCAAATTTCAAACGGGAACGGAGAATGAAATGGCGAACCGGTATCGGGGCGAGGTTGATGCGCGGCTGGATGGCAAGACCTACGCGCTGTGCTTGACGCTGGGCGCGCTTGCCGAGTTGGAGGCGGCGTTCGGCGATGAGGACATGCTGGCGCTGGCGACGCGGTTCGAAAGGGGACGGCTTTCGGCGCGAGATGCGCAACGGATCATCGGAGCGGGACTACGCGGAGCCGGGCACGACATCAGTGACGATGACGTTGCGAGGATGCGGGCTGACGGCGGGGCGGCGGGCTTCGTGGATGTGGGTGGGCGGGTGTTGTGGGCAACGTTCGGGGGGTGGTGGGATGATTGAGGAGGGGTAGGCGGCAACGCGGCGGGAGGGGATGGCCGCGAAGCCAATGGCCCTTTCCCTGGGACGACGTGATGGCGGCTGGCTTCGGGCTGTTGGGTCTGTCGCCGGGCGCGTTCTGGTCGATGACGCCGCGCGAATTGACGGCTGCCATCAAGGGGCGTTCGGGCGTGTTCGGCGGGAGTGGACAAGCGTTTGCGCGTTCTGATCTAGCGGCTTTGATGCGGCGATATCCGGATTGAGGGTGCTTTGCCGAAAACGTTTTGGAAGAAGGGGTGAAGCGTGAACGAGTTTGAAGATCAGATTGAGACATGGACCGTGGTTGTCGATGCGGATACGCGCTCGCTGCAGAAAGAGCTTAATGTCGCCTCGGGGCTGGGGCGGCAGTTTTCGCGATCGCTGATAGGGGCTTTCGATGGCATTGCCGTGAAGGGCAAAGGCTTGGGCGAAGTTCTGCGCGGGCTGGCACTCGATCTGTCAAACATCGTCGTGAAGGCGGCGTTTCGGCCGTTGGAGAAAGGCTTCGAGTCCGTCGTGTCCGGGCTGTTTTCCGGAGGCTTCGGATTGGGAGGAGCGGGGGACGGAGCAGCCCTGCCGGTGCCGTTTGCAAAGGGCGGCGTTATC
>CAYGRH010000266.1:0-4911 GCA_964352165.1 uncultured Hyphomicrobiaceae bacterium
CGCGAGCGCTACGAGGTGCACCACGGCGTGAAGATCCAGGACAACGCCCTGGTGGCCGCCGCGCTGCTGTCGAACCGCTACATCACTGACCGCTTCCTGCCCGACAAGGCGATCGACCTCGTCGACGAGGCAGCATCTCGCCTCAAGATGGAAATCGACTCCAAGCCGGAAGAGCTGGACCGCATCGATCGCGATCTCATGCAGATGAAGATCGAGCGAGAGGCTTTGCGCAAGGAAACCGATGAAGCATCAAAGGATCGGCTCGCGACGCTCGACAAGTCTATTGCCGACCAGGAAGAAGAAAGCCAGGAACTGACACAGCGGTGGGAAGCCGAGCGCGAAAAACTTGGCTCCGCGCAGAAGATCAAGGAAGAATTGGACACCGCGCGCATCGAGCTGGAAAAGGCCCAGCGTCATGGCGACCTGGCGCGCGCTGGCGAACTGCAGTACGGCGTGATTCCCAACCTTTCGGCCAAGCTCCAGACAGTCGAAGGAGCGGAGGAAAAGGGCGGCGTCATGGTTGAAGAGGCAGTTTCTCCCGACCACATCGCGGGCGTAGTATCACGCTGGACTGGTATTCCGGTTGACCGGATGTTGCAGGGTGAGCGCGAAAAACTGTTGCAAATGGAGGATGCGATCTCCCGTCGCGTTGTCGGTCAGCGCGAAGCGGTGACAGCCGTTTCAACTGCCGTGCGCCGGGCTCGTGCGGGTCTTCAGGATCCCAACCGGCCGATCGGCTCGTTCATGTTCCTTGGGCCCACCGGCGTCGGCAAGACAGAGCTGACGAAGGCGCTCGCCGCGTTCATGTTCGACGACGAGCAGGCTCTCCTTCGCATCGACATGTCCGAGTACATGGAAAAGCACTCTGTTGCCCGTCTCATCGGAGCGCCTCCCGGATATGTCGGTTACGAGGAAGGTGGAGCGCTGACCGAGGCAGTCCGCCGCAGGCCCTACCAGGTTATCCTGTTCGACGAGATCGAAAAGGCCCACGGCGACGTGTTCAACGTGCTCCTCCAGGTGCTTGACGATGGTCGTTTAACCGATGGACAAGGCCGCACGGTCGACTTCAAGAACACGCTGATCATCATGACCTCCAACATCGGCGCGGACTACCTCGTCGCGCAGAAGGAGGGCGAGGATGTTGAGCAGGTTCGCGATCTCGTGCTTGGTGAAGTGCGCGCGAAATTCCGTCCGGAGTTCTTGAACCGGCTCGATGAAATTATCCTATTCCATCGCCTCCAGCGCGAGGACATGGGAGCCATTGTCGACATCCAGATGGCACGCCTGCGCCAGCTTCTGACAGATCGCAAGGTCACGATTGAACTCGATGATGAAGCGCGGACGTGGTTGGCAAATCGGGGTTACGACCCAGCCTACGGAGCACGCCCGCTCAAGCGTGTTATCCAGAAGCACGTTCAAGATCCGCTGGCCGATCAGATCCTTGCGGGTCGCGTGAAGGACGGCGATTCCGTCTCGGTTACGGTGCGCGACGGAGCGCTCGTTATCAATGGCGAGGCGGTCCGCCAAGCCGCCTGACCGGTCGGCAGGTAGACATCCGAAACGAGAAAAGGCCGGCTGATCAGCCGGCCTTTTTTAATGGGGTGGAATAAGCGAGGCGGCAATCGCAGTTACTTCGCCATGGTCATGACGGGCGGCCGCCGCATCAACTCGTCGAGCCGTGCATGCTCGCGTGAAAACTCGGTCAGCTCGCGGTCCTTGAGCTGCTTTTCCTGTGGCACTTTGATCGACATCGGGTTGACGTGGCGCTTGTTGACCAGGATCTCGAAGTGGAGGTGCGGTCCTGACGAAAGCCCCGTCGTGCCGATCTGACCGATGACCTGGCCCTGCCGTACTCTCACACCCTCTTTGACCCCACGCGCGAACCGGCGCATGTGAGCATACGTGGTGTGGTAGCCGTTCGCGTGCCTGATGCGCACGTAGTTTCCGTATTGCCCCTTGCGGCCCGCAAACTCGATAACGCCGCGTCCGGCAGCAAGAATTGGCGTTCCTGGTGGAGCCGCCCAGTCAACGCCAGCGTGCATCCTCCGCCTGTTGAGCAACGGGTGATAACGCATGCCGTAGCCCGACGTCAGCCGCACGTTCGATCCCTGAACGGGTTTGCGCATCAAGAAGCGCTTCGAGTTGTTTCCGTTCTCGTCGTAAAAATCCACTTCGCCTTCATTCGACCGATAGCGATAAAACCGCGACTGCTCTCCGCCGCTGATGATTTGGGTGAACAGGAGATCTCCGGGAGGTCCGTCGGTCAGAGTTTCGTTCTTCAAGTCGAAGAAGAACTCCACAGTGTCGCCCGCACGGATTCGCTTGCGGAAGTCGATCTCGTAGGCGTGCACGCGCAGGATCTGAAGAATTGTTTCAGGCGGAATCTTTTGCAAAAGGGCCGCGTAGTAGATCGCCGCATATAGGCTGGAATTGGCCGCGCTCTCGTTCTCACCGCCACCATCTTCCAGCGCGCTTCGCACCGACGCTTTCGATTGGATCGCCTCCGCGGAAGCGACGAACTCTCCAGCCGCGTTGCGCGAAACGGTGACGAGGTGCTGATGGCCGTAGGCAAACAGGCTGAACCGCGCGGGCTCCATCTTGTCCTGCACGGTCAGTGACGGGACCTGCGTAATATGCAGCTCCTGGCCCTCCGCCAGTGAAGACGAAGCAAACACCGGACGGGCAGCCTCCAACATCGCTTCGACCTGCCAGGCCTCCGCTCCGTTGCGCAGCAACAGTTCCGACAGCGTATCTTTGGCCCCAACCCTGATGACGAGTTTTCGCGCGCCCTCCAGATCGTCGACAATCTCGTCGCTTTCGATAACCGTTTTCGCAAGGTCGGTCGTATTTGGCGGCGTCACATCGGCCATGGTCGCGTCGGTCGCGTCAAACCCCAGGGAGCCGGTCTCCGTCAGTCCGTTGAGGTCGTCACCCGCAACGCTTTCGAACGCATGTTCGCTCTGCGCTTCTTCTATGAGTTCGGCGACTTCCCTGTTGTCGAGCTCCTGCCCGTCTTCGCCTGGAAGAATGCCGCCCAGGAGTTCGACGACGCGCACGTTGACGTCGCTGCGCGCTTCGCCGGCATCCGACGTTTCCTGGCCGTTTTCGATGGGCTTGGTGTCGGCGTAAAGTTTGTAAGGGTTGAATGGCGGGATAACGTCGGCGTAGTCCGCCGGTACAGGTGCTAACCGCGCGGAGATCCGCACGTAGGGCTTGTTGTGGATGTAGACCCGGCCATCCCGGCGCTGCTTCAAGCTTTCATGGATGATATCGCGCGTCGACATCTGCCCGCTGGTGACTTGAAGGCGGTCCGATTTCGGTGTCGACCAATTCAGTCCCGGCATCCTTTGTACCTGGGGAATGAGAACCGGCGCGGTCGCGCCCTGTTGCAAGCGCTCCAGCGCAGGCATGATCCCTTCGCGGCTTTCCTGATTGTCGGATGAGCCATAGATCACAACGAAGATGGCAACCGCCCCGATCGTCCCGGCAAGGCATGTGCTGACCAGCCAGCGGAACTTCCCGCCCTTGTGAGAATCGGCATGATCATCTTCGTAGATGTCGCGCAGTGAGCGGCGGGCGCGTCCGCGGTAGACCTGCGGCAGCCCTCGCGGGCGCTCTCCAAATGGATGCGCTCCCCGGATGACGCCCTGCGGATGTCGCCGCCGATCAACCAAGCATTTCCCGCACCTTCTTTTAGGTGCGCCCCCTGAGTTCATGTCCCCGCCGGGCATGCGCATTTCGACGTGGCAATGGCGCCAGCCTACAAAATCCGAGTGTGATCGCTCCAGCCAACCGGCCCAGCACCCCACTCCCTCGCATTACGATGAACACTGCACACTCTTGAAGCAGTGTTTGCTGTTGTCAACGACTGCGCCACCTCTGTTTTGCTAAATTACGCAACCGAACACCACAATCAATTCAGACCATCCCGGACTATCAAGGTCATTCGGCAGGAACTTCGGGTCGCCATCCAGCCGCGACGACCCAAGCGTAACGTTTTAGTGGCATCCGCGCGAAGAATCCGGCCTCGGGCGGCAAATGATGACTGGGCCGGACCGCCAACTGTAAGGCTTGGCCTTGCCGCTCTTCCGCCATGGCTGATCCCGAAGGGTTGTTTGAAGCCACGGCCCCTCCAACTCCTCATCTATACGGCTTAGGGGGGCATGCGACCGAGTTCATGGCTACCTACCGGTCAGAAGCCAACCCCAGGATCACGGCGTTGACGTGGCAAGGCGCTAAATTGGTGGGGCTGCATGCTGTCTTGAGATGCAGAACCGGGGCGTCCAGCGCGAAGACCGTGATCGCACCGCAAAAAACATTCACTAAGCCGACAGAAAAGTTGTGCTCGTGCACACGCAAAGCTGGATTATTTCTCAACGAATCAATATGTTGACGGCAGTTCGCGGCCTGCTTCGAGATTTTTTCAATCCGGGTGTTGACATCCGGATGAGGATAGTATTAATTCCAATCCTGTTGCGGGGCACACATTGCTTCGCCGCCCTCAACGGGCACCGCTCCTTCGATCAGCCTCGAAACACCGGGCTGGCTCAGCCAGCTGGGGTTTCGCTGTCTCGAAATCCTGGTCTAGCGACCGGGGTGGTACTGTTGTCGGCACTGCTCTTTGACAATTGAATTTGAAGGAAGAGAAACGCAGGCGGCGGGTCCTGGCGGATCTGAAAGCTTCGCAAGAAGCGAGTAAGGTCAAACAGAACTCTGGCGAGATCTGCGTTTTCTAAGCCATCACCATAACGCTTTCGATGGGTTCGCCCGTTGGGAGAGTTAGTGTGAAGGTGCCCGTTACGCAGATATCCTTGGAGAGATTCCCTCCAAGCCGACCAGAATCCTACTCTTAAATCTGAGAGTTTGATCCTGGCTCAGAACGAACGCTGGCGGCAGGCCTAACACATGCAA
>CAYGRH010000267.1:0-4896 GCA_964352165.1 uncultured Hyphomicrobiaceae bacterium
CAGTTTGAGCCTCGCACCCAGATCGATCAGGACGGATTGGAAGCCGCGAACATCGCGGTCAGGCTCGACCACGGGGTGACGAATTGCATCCGCGATCCCGTCGGCGTCCGAGATCGGCCGATCAAGCAGCGAGATGCAGTCGTGACGCTCCAGATAGGTCGTGTCGGGCAGAATGAGGTCGGCATAGGCGACCATCTCGGAAGCATATGCGTCCGAATAGATGATCTTCGGGATTTTGTATTCGCCGGTCTTTTCGTCCTTGGCCGTCAGGTGGTCCATAACGCCGGAGGTATTCATCGACGAGTTCCAGCTCATGTTCGCCATATACATGAACAACACATCGATAGGATACGGATCGGCGTTGGCCGCGTTTGTAATGACCATGTGCATGAGGCCATGCGCTGACAACGGCGCGTCCCAACTGAATGCCTTGTCAATGCGTGTTGGCTTGCCGTTTTCATCGATCAGCAAATCTTCAGGCCCTGTCGGGAAGCCGAGATGGGGACCGCCGAGAGGCTCTGATGGCTTGACCTGCCCCGGCTTGCCGAACGGCTTGAGGCCGGGCGGAATGGGTTTGGGATAGGGCGGCTTGTAGCGGAAGCCGCCGGGGCAATCGATCGTGCCGAGCAGGATCTGCAGGATGTGGATCATGCGGCAGGTCTGGAAGCCGTTGGAGTGGGCCGAGATCCCGCGCATGGCGTGCATGGAAACCGGGCGGCCGATCATCTTGTCGTGGCGGCGTCCGGCCCAATCGGTCCACGGCACATCCAGGACGACTTCTTCCTTGAAGGCAACGTGTGCAATTTCGGCTGCGATGCGGCGGATCTGGTCCGCTGACATTCCCGTTTCCTTGGCCGCGCGTTCCGGACTGTATTCAGCCGTGAGGTAGCGCTCGACGATTAACTGGAACGACGGGACGGCCGTGCGGCCGTCAGCTAGCGTGAAGCTGCCGGAAATCGCGGGCGCGACGTCTGCCAACTCGGCATCGACGAGTTCGTTCTTGTTCTTGTCGAAGGCAAGCGGGCGACCGTTCTCGTCTCGGGCAAACAAACCATCATCTGCTGCACCGGGATCGCGGATAACGAGCCAGGGCGCGTTGGTATAGCGGATAAGGTAGTCGAGATCGACCTGCTCGGTGCGCAGCAGTTCATAGATCAGCGCGCCGACGAAGATGCCATCGGTGCCCGGCGTCAGTCCGACCCACTCGTCGGCGATCGCTCCATAGCCGGTGCGTACCGGGTTGACGGCGACGACTTTGGCGCCGCGCTTCTTGAGCTTGCCGAGGCCAATCTTGATCGGGTTGGAGCCGTGGTCCTCGGCGACGCCGAACAGCAGCAGATACTTGGTGTGTTCCCAATCCGGCTCGCCAAACTCCCAGAAGGACCCGCCGAACGTATAGAGCCCGGCTGCGGCCATGTTGACGGAGCAGAAGCCGCCGTGGGCTGCGAAGTTCGGTGTGCCGTATTTAATGGCCCAGAAGCCAGTCAGCGACTGGCTCTGATCGCGGCCGGTGAAAAAGGCCAACTTGTGGGGATCGGTGCGGCGGACTTCGCCGAGCCAGTCGGTCGCAGTCGACAGCGCCTCTTCCCAAGAAATTTCCTTGAACTCGCCGGAACCGCGCGGGCCGACGCGCTTCATTGGAGCGCGCAGGCGCGAGGGCGCATAGTGCTGCATAATGCCAGCCGAGCCCTTGCCGCACAGCACGCCCTTGTTGACCGGGTGATCGCGGTTGCCCTCGATGTAACGGATCTTGCCGTTCTTCAGGTAAACCTTGATGCCGCAGCGGCATGCGCACATGTAGCAGGTCGAATATTTGATCTCGTCGGCCGGGTTTGTAGAAAGCTCGACATGCGGCTCGTTGCCGTTGTGACCAACTGCTCGCGTGCTCATTGTTCCTCCGTCATCATTCGCGCCAGACCAAAACTGCATGGCTGACCGCACCCATTGAGAGTACTTATTGGTTATTGGTCCGGATAAGAATTCCGGCGTGCATCGTTCAGGCGTGCACGTTTCCGGCACAGCTCTCGCTCGCGGCATCGTGGCGCGAGGCTAGAGTCTATGTAAATTGCATTGCGCCTATAAGGCGATTGGCTATCCTGCCAAAAATGCGGCGCAAAAGCCCGATTGGCAATTGCTGCAGCGCAGCGCGTTTGGGTCCGGCGGAGCGCATGGGCCGACGTGCCGTCCCGCCCAGCCCGATCCATTCGCGTCATCGCTTCGCCCTCTGGAACACCGCAGAGGCGATAAGGCCAGAAACGACGGCCAGGAAAACCGCCATAATGCCGTAGAGAAGCGGGTTTTCGAACGCCAGCTCATGCAGGATTTTTTCAAGTCCGGCGCGCTTTAGCTCGACCCGGGTCGCCACCTTGGTCAGGAAATCGCCTCCGCTGAACACGTAGACCTCGGCGACAAGCGGACCGACCGGAACGTTCGCCGGCAATCGCACGGTCGAGCGGAACAGCGTCTGCCCGGTAAACGAAACGCCGCCGATACGTTCGAAAAACAGTCCTTCGCGCTGTTTCAGGCGCAGGAGGGCCTCGCGATAGCTGGCGAGCTGGTTTTCGGTCATGCCCTTCTCGGCGCCGGGATTGGGTGGGATGACTTCCTGAAAGCCGATACCGTGAGCCGCAAGGACTTTCGGAGTTGCGATCTCGTGGAGTTCGCGCGTTGTCGAAAGCGCGTAGAAACTCGGCACGTTATCGATTGCCAGAGCATCGGTGTTGAGCCAAAGGCCGCCGACGTTGCTTTTTCGGCGAATGGTCAGCGGCTGAGGCGCGCCTTTGACGGCCAGCACGATATCGAGGCTGTCTTCACCCGTGGGCGAGCCGGCGCGCGATTCGGCGACAACGTCCTCGACCGCGCCGAACAGGACGATTTCGGTTCCGGCAAATGCAGAGGTGACTGAGACCGTGCGTGTCGTGACGTCAATTTCAACATTCGCGCGCTGCGTATAGGCGCGATTGTTCAACTGATCTTCACTGCCGTCTTCGGTGTTGAGGTCTTCTTTACCGGGGGCTTCCTTACTGTCCGCAACTTTCGAACCTGATTGAGTTGCGGGAGAAGCCGGGGGCTTGGCTGCGTCGGGTGCGGTTTCAATGCTGCTGCCGCGCACTACGAGGTAGGCGATCAGTAGAAATGCCAGACCGGTTATCAGGGCGAATACGATGCGGCCGCGACCGCTCATTTTCCGGGGATCGAACTGGGCGTTGCGAACAGTGTGGGACAGACGCTGGCGGGCGACACTAGCCGCACCTGCCATGCCATGGCCGGCACTGGAACCTCGCGAACGCTTGTCCGGCATCAGTGGCCCCCGAGAGACTTGCTGATCGAATACAATTCGTCAGGTGTCACCACGAGATCCCAACCCATGCGGAGGCACACCAGGATAACCAGACCGGCGAGCAGGAAGCGCAACTGTTCGCCGTTGAGCTTTTCTCCGGCAACTGCGCCGAACTGCGCACCGATCACTCCGCCGATCATCAACAGCAGGGCCAGTACAATGTCTACGGTCTGGTTGGTCGTTGCGTGCATGATGGTCGTAGCGGCCGTCACGAAAACGATCTGGAACAACGACGTGCCGACAACCACGTTCGTTGGGACACGCAGGAGGTAGATCATGGCTGGAACCATGACGAAGCCGCCGCCAACACCCATGATTGCCGCAAGAAAGCCGACACAAGCCCCAATTATGAGCGGCGGGATCGCGCTGATGTAGAGCTTCGAGACCTTGAAGCGCATTTTGAAGGGCAGGCCGTGAATCCAACCATGCTGTCCGGGCCGTCTGGCGGTTGCGGGTTTGCCAGCCTTCACCTTGCGCATGGTGTTCAGGCTTTCGATCATCATCAGCGTTCCGACAGCGCCGAGGAACACCACGTAGATGAGCGAGACGAACAATTCGAACTGACCGGCCTGGCGCAGAATCTTGACGACCTGCACGCCGATCACTGAGCCGAAAACCCCGCCAGTAAGCAGTACGATCCCCAGCTTAATGTCGACGTTGCGGCGCTTGTATTGGGCGATGGCACCCGACACGGAGGAGGCTACGATCTGAGCGGCTTCCGTACCGACCGCTACGGCGGGAGGGATGCCGGAAAAAATCAACAGCGGCGTCATAAGGAAGCCGCCGCCGACGCCGAACATTCCCGACAGGAAGCCAACAGCGCCACCCATGCCTAGGAACACGAAGATATTCACGGACATCTCGGCGATCGGGAGATAAAAATTCATTTCAGAAGAACACCGCAGATGAGGTCAGCCCGGGACCGGGCGAGATGCTTTTGTAATGTGTCGTGCGACACGTTCATGCAAACGTTTTCAAGGCCGCCAGGACGGCGCCCACCGGTCGGTCATGAGAGACGACCAATTTGGCCTAAAGGGAGCAATCGCTAAGACTGCTCTGACCTTGAGTTCAATGCCTGCCACTTCCTAGGTATCGCAAAACGGAAGGCGGGACTACAGAACGTCAGTTGAATTTATCGTATCGAATTCGGCTGGGAGGCAGCGCCCCCTTGGTCAACAGGATGCGGATCGCGCCGTCCACCATCGGTGGAGGTCCGGCAACGAAGCCAATCGCATTTTCACTTTCACCGCTCAACGCTGCCGAAGCGACGTCATGCACGAAGCCACCGCTGAGTGCTATGCCAGGATAGTCGGGGTGTGCGTCTGCGGCCGGTTCCTCGTTTGACAGTGCCAGCGTCACTTTCAGCGCGCCGTTGGAACGAGTGATCATGTCCTGCAATTCGCTCAGGTAGAAGCCGTCAGCCAGCGTGCGGACGCCGAAGAACAAATGCCCGGTGCGATCCTTGAAGTAATCAATGTAGCTTGCGTGATTGAGGATCGACATAATACCCGCAATGCCGGAGCCACCTGTGATGCAGACGAGAGCGAAATTCTCTT
>CAYGRH010000268.1:0-4890 GCA_964352165.1 uncultured Hyphomicrobiaceae bacterium
CGCGCGCAATTAAGAGCCCCACAAGTGTGGAGAACGCAGGACTGCAAACACTCTGCGGCAAACCGGAAATCCCGGCCGGCCTGGCGATACGAACCGGCTTTTGCAGCACATCGGCCGCAAATTCCCCCATACCGACCATTTGCGCGCCGCCACCGGTCAGAACGACCCGGCCGCCCGCATACTCACTCCAGCCGCTCGACGCGATCCGCTCGGTAATCTGACCGAGCAACGCTGAAACCCTCGGCCTCAGGATCTGAGTCAGTTGCGCCTTCGTCGCGCGCTGCAGAACTCCATCGTCCTCACCAGCCAGTGGATAAGAGAACCCCTCGTGCTCGTCGGACTGTGCGCCCACAAGTGTGCCATAAAGCGCCTTGATTCGCTCAGCCTCTGCAAGTGGTGTCTGCAAGCAGCGTGCGATATCGAACGTGATGTGGTTTGCGCCCACCGGAATTGCATCGGCATGGATGAACTGTCCGTCCGCGAAATAACCTATCGACATTGAGCCGCCGCCGATATCAACCACCGTCGCGCCCAGCCGCCGTTCTTCTTCACTCAGGGTTGCAAGTGCACTGGCGTATGGCGCCACAACGAGGCTGCTGACACCCAGATGGCAGCGCTCGATCAGCATGATGAGATTGCGCACCGGCGCTTCGTCCGCCGTCACCGTATGCAGATCCGCCGTCAGCCGGCGCATTGTCATGCCGCGCGGGTCCTGCACGCTCTGCTGGCCATCGAGCCGGAAGCCGATACGATTCAAATGTACGAGCGAGCGCCCGTCGCGCTCAGCGAAAGCCCGGCCTGCTTCCATCACCCTGCCGATATCGGCAGATCTGACGACCCCGCGGTCGATTTCGGCGTGAGCAGCAAACGTCTGCGATTTCAACCGTCCGCAGGCCACCGACACGCACACATCGTCAAGGCGCACCCCACTCATGCGTTCGGCCTGATCGACCGCTGAGCGCACCGCTTCTTCCGCTTGCTGCAAGTCGGTTACGACGCCCGCCTTGATGCCGCGCGAGCGCGTGTGACCCAACCCGATCACGCGAGTCCCCTCAAGCGCGCCCGACTTCGCGCTCGTATTGAGCGCGGCAATCAAACAGACGATTTTACTGCTGCCGATATCGAGAAGTCCGACGACCCGGCCGGATCTTTGCGAACCGCGATCTTTATTCAACACAATACACCTCAAACTTACGCAGTTCCTTGGGTTTCGCTGGTGGCGGCTCAACGCCGGCCTCAGCGCTCAACCCGCACTACGAACCAATTCTTCAATCGTCTTCGGACCGTCGGCAGGAGCCGCGATACCGTTGATAGGGCGCACCGCCGCGCGTCCCGAAGCCCTCAGATCAACAATGCTATGGCCATCCTCCAGAACCTTGCGCAGGGACGGCGCCGAACTGACCAGACGCAGCGCCCGCGGCACCTGCTCAACGGGTAGGTCGATGATGACCTGACCATGAAGGAATAGCCGCCAACGCCGGCTGCCTATCCTTTCGGAACGTTCCAGACGGCTCGCAATGTCCCGATAGTCGGCCAGTAGTGACAGGAGCTCGGCAGCGTGTTCGCCAGCCCCCTCCCCTTCCACCAGAGGCAGCTTTGGCGCGGCCCGCTCGTCCGTTGCCGTCAAAACGTGCCCGGACTGGTCGATCAGATAAAGAACACCGGATCGCCGCCACAGTGCGAACGATGAGCGCTCCGATATGCGAACATTGAGTTGACCGGGATAAAGCCGCGTCAAGGCCGCATGCTTGACCCACGGCAGCGCTTCGAGGCGTTCGCGAGCAGCAACCGGATCGAACGTCGCAATCGAACGTGCCTCGTCTAGATCGAGCGCAGTAAAGATCGCGGCATCCGTTGTGTAGCGATGGCCGGTTATTGCAACCTGGTCGATACCAAGTCCTGCAGCTTCGGCAATACGGTCAGCACTGGGAATGTAGCCGCCGACGAAATCCCCGATACCAGCTAGGCCGTTTGAGGAAGCAGCGTATTTTCCCGTTCCGCCAACTGTCAGAATTCCAAATAGCCCGACGCTCATGACGGCCGCGCAAATTGCCATCAGAGCAGACCGCCGCCAGCTTCTGGAACCGGATGGCCTTCGGAAACTATTGGGACGGTTATTCCAGGATCTGTTCGATTTCGGCAGCCGGGGGTAGTGCACGTCCGCCATGTGCGGAGGCGCGTCCTCATCAAACCCGCTACCTACCTGTCGCAACTCGCATCCTCGACGATCCAACGCACAAGCTCGCCAAACGACCAGCCTGCATGCCCCGCAAGCTCAGGAACGAGCGACGTTGCTGTCATCCCCGGTTGCGTATTGACTTCAAGGCATACGAGGTCGCCGGAACCCGACGCGGTATCGTCGAAACGGAAATCCGCTCTGGACACACCACGACAGCCAAGCGCCTCGTGCGCCACTGCCGTGTATTTCCGGATCTTTTGGTAAACATCCGGTAAAAGACTGGCCGGAATCTGGTGCTTTGACCCTCCCGGCGCGTACTTAGCTTCAAAATCGTAAAACGCCAGCCCCTCGGCCGGCAGAATTTCGGTCACGTCGCTGACAAAGCCGCCGATCACCGCGCACGTCAATTCACGGCCGGCGACATACTTTTCGACCATCACGATGTCATCGGGCGCATCGCCAAGGATGCGTTCGGCAGGCGGTGCGCTGTCGGTATCCCGCACGATAACGACTCCGACGCTTGAGCCTTCCGCAAGCGGCTTGACCACGTATGGCGGCGTCATCGCATGAGCATGCGCGGCCTGCCTGCGCGTCGTGATCACGGCTGGTGCCACGGGCACACCGGCAAGCTTCATGACGTCCTTGGCGCGCTCCTTGTGCATGGCGAGCGCCGAAGCGAGCACGCCGGAATGCGTATAGGGGAGCGCCAGACACTCAAGAACGCCTTGCAAAACACCGTCTTCGCCGAACCGGCCATGCAGTGCATTGAAGCAGACGTCCGGGCGCAATTGGGCAAGCGTGGCGGCAATCCCCCGATCAACATCGATACGGCTGACCCGGTATCCTTCGCCTTCCAGCGCACCGGCAACAGCCTCGCCCGATCGGAGCGAAACCGGCCGCTCAGCCGACCAGCCACCCATCAATACGGCGACATGCTCGCGCGTCCGCGCTGGCGGCGAACCAATCGCAGCGCCCGTGTCCGGGTGAATATTCAATGTGCAACCGGTCTCGGTCATTGCTGGGACATCGCCTGATCCTGGCGCGGCAATGCCAGAGCCTCGCCAACTCCGCCGTCGCCAACCGGCTCGCCGATACGAATAATTTCCCAGTTCAGCGTGATGCCCGAGTTCGCCTTGACCCAGGCGCGCACGGTTTCACCGAGCCGCTCGACGTCCTCGCCGCGTGCTTCCTGGTCATTGATCAGGAAGTTGCAGTGCATCTCCGAAACCTTGGCCCCGCCAACCCGGAAGCCGCGACAGCCCGCGGCGTCGACAAGTTTCCACGCGCTGTGACCCGGCGGATTCTTGAACGTCGAACCGCCCGTGCGCTCCTTGATCGGTTGGTTTTGCTCGCGGTAATCCGCAACTTCATCCATCGCCTTGAGAATGTCGGCAGTCTTGCCCGGGCGCCCCTGAAACGTCGCCTGCGTAAACACGAAATCGGCGGGCACCGAGCAATGGCGATAAGAAAAGCCCATGTCGGCCAGCGAGAGTTCATGGATCTGCCCGGACCGGTCAACCGCACGCACACCGATCAGAACGTCTTTCGTCTCGGTCCCGTGCGCACCCGCATTCATGCGCAGCGCGCCACCGATGGACCCTGGAATGCCCCGATAAAAAGAAAGACCGTCGATGCCAGCCTCGGCAGCAGCCCTGGCGACCTTCACATCGGGCACGGCCGTTCCCACGGTCAGCTTGTGATCGTCCAGCACTTCGATGCTGTTGAAGCCGCGCCCCAACCGGATCACAACGCCGCGAACACCGCCATCGCGCACCAGCAGGTTAGAGCCTAGGCCCATCGCGAACACGGGTAGATCAGCCGGAATGTTCTTGAGAAAGTAAGAAAGATCAGCTTCGTCGGCCGGCGAGAACATCACCTGGGCCGGTCCGCCGATACGAAACCACGTCACCGCCGAAAGAGGCGCGTTCGCCGTCAGGCGTCCGCGCAACTCGGGCAGCATGGCTTTGAGTTCATCCGTCAGGTCGGGAAAGGACAAGCTGCTCACTCCCCCGCCAGCCGAGGCGCAACCTCCAGCCAGGACGCCAGATCGTGCGCCCATTCGGTTGAGTTTCCAGCCCCGAGGCACACCACCATGTCGCCTGATCGCCCATACCGGTGCAGCAGCGGAACGAGTTCCTGCGGGCTATCGATTGAAAGCACCGCGCGGTGTCCGGCCGCCCGGATGCCATCGGCCAGCGAATGCTGATCGATACCGTCAATGGGCGTCTCTCCGGCTGTGTATAAAGGCGCGACCACAACGCTGTCTGCATCGCGGAAGCAGCCACAGAATTCCTTGAACAACGACTGCACACGGCTATAGCGATGCGGCTCGACAACGGCGATCACACGGCCCTGTGCTCCCGCACGCGCGGCCTGCAACACGGCTGCGATTTCGACCGGGTGATGACCGTAGTCGTCATAGATGTTGATGTTGTTCCAACTGCCGACGTGCTGGAAGCGGCGTTTCACACCAGCAAACGTTGCAAACCCGGCACGGATCTTCTCGTCCGAAATTCCAGCCTCGCTCGCAACGGCAATTGCCGCCAAGGCGTTCAGCGCATTGTGACGGCCCGGCGTCGGCACGCGAACCTCTTCAAGATGGCGCGCCCCGCCAGCGACACGCGACGAAAGTCGCGCGCTGAGGATCGAGTGATGACCTTCCTGCCGCAACTGCGTCATAGCGAGATCAGCCGTCTCACTGAACCCGTACG
>CAYGRH010000269.1:0-4870 GCA_964352165.1 uncultured Hyphomicrobiaceae bacterium
CCGGCTTGTGATTGCATATCAATCGTTTGGAACTGAATTCTTGGCGGAGGGAGAGGGATTCGAACCCTCGAGACGGTTTCCCGCCTACACGCGTTCCAGGCGTGCGCCTTCAACCACTCGGCCACCCCTCCGAACTCATCCATGGACTGGAGAAGTGCGCACTATAGTCAGAAGCCGTTTGCGTGCAACTGATTGTATTGGGCCTTTTCATCTCGTGCGAAATTGCCGATTTTTCAACGGATTCCGGGCCGTCAGCTACGAGCCATTTGCAATTCCCGGGGTTTGGGCGGCTGTTGGCAGCGATGCTCCCGGACTTGCTTATGCCGGAAATGGGGGGTAGCCCTTGCCTGATTAAAAAATCGCACTGGGCGAGTGCTCACCTCGTTCGGCTCCATCTTGCCAGAGTGGACCGAGAGCGCGGCGTTCATGTTGCCGAGCGTGGACGAAAGCGCCGGGTTTGGGCATCGTCGGATCGAAACAAAACACGAGCCGATAATTTTGCCCGCTCCAAGTTCAGCCTGGAAGACAATCATATGTGGTTGCAATCTCTTGTAAATTTCGTGCGCCGCGTGTTGTTTCTGCCGTTCGCGCTGATCAGGATGGTGGCCCGGATTGCGTTGAAGATTGCGGTCGTGCTGATCGATTTTATCGTCAGTGTTGCGCGCCCGGCACTCAGATTTTTGGCCTTTCTGTTTCTGCTTGTCGCCACGGTCGCGCTCGTCGCTGACCTGACGCCCGCTTTCAACGGGGCTGAGGCCTATCGCTCGACAATGTTTGCCGACCATTGGAACGGTATTGCGCCGCGCTCGCTTGAGGCCACGCGTGCGGGCGTGGCGGTTGCGCCTCAGGCGTGGCTCGCGTTGTATCTGTTCGAGGGACTGATTGCCTTGCCGACCTCGCTTCTTTTCGGCGCTCTGGGTGGCATCGCGGCCTATGCGGGTCGCAGGCAAAAGCGGCTTAATGTGTTCGTGAACTAGGGCGTAATCATCCCGATGGGTTCCACGTTGCCGATGTGAACCCATCGGCCAATGTGGCCGACAAATCAATAGCGCGCAAATGCCCCCAACGGGCACATCGATTGCCTCAAAGGCTCAAATGCAATTCTGCATCGTCAAGGGGTTGCTGGCTTGGCCGCGCTTTCGCTTGCTGGCGGTGCGCCCGCCCCAAACAGCCGGTTGTCACGATCTGAAGCGATCCCAAGGCCCACCAGAACGACGAGCAATCCGATTAGCCCCATCATTGTCCAGTCGTGGCGCTGGTTGATCTCTGCAATTTCGTCTGCAGTGATTGGCTTTAGCTGCTCGCCGGTGGCGCGTTTGCCGCTGATTTTTTTGGCGAAGGAGCGTTTGACGTGGCCGAGGTCGTTGATCGGAACGCCCGCCCGGGCAGCAATCTTTTCACCAATTTCGACAAACGGCATGACCGGATCGGCATTGGCTTCGTTGACGTAGCCCAACTTTACCGGATCACCCTCCTTCAAGACGACGCGCGCACCCTTCATGGTCACGGGGGCCACCGCGCCGCCGTAGACCTCGCGGCGGACTTCGACGGCAGCGACCTGATCGTAAGGGATTTCGGTCTGCAAATAACGCAGGGCGGGCGTGGCTCCCCGGCCCGCTGGCAGCGTAATCTTGACCGACTTGTCGCCGAAGGACACGCGCGAGCGAATTGAAAACATCAACTCTACCAGCAGCAGCCCCATGATCAGTGTAAACGCGATCGCGATGATGATGAAGCCCGGCATGCCGAGCCATTGGTTCTGCGAAATCCGCCAGAACATCATCGGCCAGACGCTGACGAAAAACGGCAACAGCAAAAGGAAGACGATCGAGAACACGATCTTGCGCGTCGTCCCTGCCTCATAGACATTGCGCACGGTCGCGACAGACGCGGGTTGTTCGGCGTTCGACATCGGTGGCGTTCCCAAATTCCCGTTGTTGATACTTCGCTGGCGTGCTCGAGCGGTTAGATGGATCAGCGTCAACTCAACTCGACTTTGCATATTGCAATTCGTCCATTGGAGTTTGACGATCACACTCTGGCGATTTTAGGCATCGTTACTATATCAAATAAGCAATTCTCACTCTAGCAGGGATCCCCCCATGCTGATGTTGTCAAAAAAGCTGTCCATACCATCTCCGCAGGATGCGCTGCCGGGTCGTGCCGAGGCCATCGCGACGGCCAGCCAACACTACGTTTTGAAGACGCCGATGAAAGGTCCTTACCCGGACGGGTCGGAGCTCGCGATGTTCGGCCTGGGTTGTTTCTGGGGCGCTGAGCGCAAATTCTGGGAGCTTGGCGAGGGCATTTATACGACGGCGGTCGGTTATGCGGCCGGCCTCACTCCAAACCCGACGTACGAAGAACTCTGCACCGGAGGCACCGGCCACAATGAAGTGGTGCTGGTCGTGTTCGATCCGGCCCAAATCAGTTACGATCAATTGTTGAAGACGTTTTGGGAAAGCCATAATCCGACGCAGGGAATGCGGCAGGGTAACGATGTGGGAACGCAGTACCGCTCGGGCATATATACGTTCAATGCCGATCAGAAGGCTGCGGCGGAAGCGTCACGAACGGCTTTCGGTGCTGCATTGAAGTCCATGCGCTACGGGGCGATCACGACCGAGATCGTGGATGCACCAGAGTTCTACTTTGCCGAAGAACACCATCAGCAATATCTGGCCAAAGTGCCTCATGGATATTGCGGACTTGGGGGCACGGGTGTGACGTGTCCAATCGGAACGGGCGTCAAGGCTCGTTGAACACAGAGGGAATGGAATGGAATTACTTGCCGCACTTATTGGCCTGTTGGCCATCACGAGCGTCCATGCCTACCGCCGGAAAAAGCTAGCTGACAAGTCCAAGGTCCGCGTGCGCGCGCGCCGGTAATTCGGCACGCCCGCGCTTACGAGAGCTGCATCAGGAAAGATCGATGGCGTGCGACTTGAGTATCTCAAGCGGCGCTATTTGCAGCGTGCGCTCGTGTGTCGCCTGCAGGACAAGCCGCGGCGCGCATCCAGCCTCATAGGCTTCGCGCCATCGCGCTGCACACAGGCACCAACGGTCGCCCGGCGAAAGACCGGCAAAACCGAACTCCGGAACGGGCGTCGATAGATCGTTGCCTCGCGATTTCGAAAAGGCGAGGAATTCCGCCGTCATGACCGCACACACCGTGTGCACCCCATGGTCTTCGGGGCCCGTGTCGCAGCAGCCGTTGCGATAAAACCCGGTGCGCGGGTTTAGCGAGCAGATCTCCAACGGTTCACCGAACACATTCAGCTGAGGCTTCGCGTCATCCTGTTGTGCCATGTCATCGTTTGCTGGAACTTTGCTCATTGTGCAGCCCGACGCACAGCAGGCTTGGGTTCAGGAACCAGTGCCTGCAGGGGGGCGCCGATCTCATCGGTCGCGCCAGCTTCCAGGACCGCGCGGCATTCCCCCGGCAGCCCGGCAAGTGTGAGCGGTGGGCGGGGCTTCGATTTCTTCTTTTTCTCACCCGGCTTCGGTTTGGGCGGTGGCTTTGTGAACAGATCGAACCAGTAATCGATTTCCTTGCCGCAGCCGTCATCTCCGGTCGTCGCAGCCTGTGGCCGGCAATTCGCCGAGCCGGGAGGGCAACCGATGCGGACGTGGAAGTGATAATGATGCCCCCAAAAGGGGCGGACTTTGGCAAGCCAGGTTCGGTCACCCGTTGCGGCATCGCACAGCGCTTTCTTGATCGCTGGGTGAACCAGAATGCGTTCAACTTCCTTGTACTCGGCTGCGCGTTTCAGCAACTGAACGTGGCCGGGCTTGAAAACCTTCGGGTCTACGGTGGTCTTGCTGGCCAACATGGACGTGGCCGAGAGCTTCTCGCGCTCGGATCGCGTCAAGCGACGATCAGGCATTGGCGAAAACCAGATATCGGCATCAAGCCCGATCTGGTGGCTGCGGTGACCGGTCAACATCGGACCGCCGCGCGGCTGGGACAGATCTCCCACCAACAGGCCCGGCCAGCCGTCTTTTTCGCGCGATTCCGTGGCAAGACGTTCGACCATTTTGACCAGGTCTGGGTGTCCCCAGTTGCGGTTGCGAGACAGCCGCATCGCCTGCCAGGCGGGACCGTCGACCGGTAGAGCCTTGGCGCCTGCCAGACACCCTTTCGAGTAAAATCCGATGGCGCGGGGTTTCAGATTTGCCGACGCCTTGACCTTGCCGAAGAGCTGCTTGGCTGGAACGGTGTCTTTGGTCGTTTTGTCGGCAGCGTTTGCCGATAAGGTAAGTGGCAGCGCGAGAAACAGGGCAATGGACGCAGCCAGGGCTGCCCGAACGGCTGGTGTCAATCTCAATGAGCGGAGGCTTGCCCAACTACGCCCCCACGCCGACCGTTGGTGCTTGCCACGTTTACGTCCGCGCGCGCGCATGCGCCCCTCCACCGAATTCGCTACAGTTCTGGCTGGCCATCCGGCCTTGCCGCTTTGGCGGCATGCTAGCATGGGATAGGGCGAGATTGGGGCGGGGTTAGAATGAACAGCAATCGAAATCTGCTGGCATAGCCTGTTATGAAGCTGGGCAATTTCCGGGCAAATAGGAGGTGGACGACGTGATACGTGCGCGCACATGCCTGGGAGGGCTGGTAACGGCTCCGCATCATCTGGCGGCTGAGGCTGGTGCATCGGTTCTGCGCGATGGTGGAAATGCGATCGAGGCGATGATTGCGTCGGCGGCGGCCATCGCGGTTGTCTATCCGCATATGAATGCGATCGGCGGAGACGGGTTCTGGCTCATCTCGCGGCCGGGTCAGGAGCCCATCGGCGTGCGGGCTTGCGGCCCGGCTGCCGTGCATGCGACGAAGGCCTTCTACCGGGAGCATCGCCATGCCGCCAACCCC
>CAYGRH010000270.1:0-4834 GCA_964352165.1 uncultured Hyphomicrobiaceae bacterium
TCGGGGACGGGTGCTGAATTGCTGAACCGTCCAGAGATCCGGCAGGCCTATCTCGAAGGCGGGCGGCATTAGTCGGGGAATGCCCTGGGGTTGGTGCGCAGTCTTGCGCTTCTGAATTGCGGATATGAGTTGGAAAGGCCGGGAATGGAATACGTCTATCCAATGGGTGAAAACGGACCCTGGGTGTTCGTGCTGGTGACACTCATTCTGGCAGGTGCGGCGGCATGGGCCACGGGACGCGCCATTGCGCTTACCTGGCAGCCATACTGGAAGCTTGGCGTGTATGTCATTCTGCTGACGCTGGCTGCCCGCTTCCTTCACTATGCGCTGTTTGCCGAACCCTTCCTGACCCCGCAAAACCTGATCGTCGATTTCTTGATCCTGGCCGCTTTCGCGCTGGCAGGTCACCGGTTTACGCGCAGCCGGCAGATGGCGGCGCAGTACCCGTGGCTGGTCAAGCAGTCTGGATTGTTCAGTTGGCGCCGGGTGCAGGATAATGCGTGAACTGGCGTGGCTTCGGGTGCGCGCTACGGTCCTGGGTGACAACGCTTGCTTTTTTGACCAACATGCCACGCACTTGGATTAGCTAGGAATTGGACATTGCCCGCAGACGTATTCTCGTTGCGGGTTTGTTATTGGGTTGCAGCTTTAGGCAACACGGGACGTCGTAGTTGGGAGAACCATCGATATGCGTCAGTTGAAAGCTCTGGCATTTGCCGTCATGGCGGGTGTTTTCGTTTCGGCCTGCGGGGACAGCGGGCCCAAGGCACCGGAAACCAAAACGATTAAATTCGGGGTGGCCGGGCCGCTCACGGGCTCGGCGGCCGCCTTCGGTGCCCAGCTCAAGAACGGTGCCATCCAGGCCGTGGAAGACATCAATGCCGCCGGTGGCATTCAGGGCCATACGGTTGAATTGGTGTTTGAAGACGATGTCGGCGATCCCAAGCAGGGTGTTTCGGTTGCCAACAAGATGGCGGGCGAAGGCGTCAAGTTTGTCATCGGTCATTTCAACTCGGGTGTTTCGATCCCCTCGTCTGATGTGTATGCCGAAAACGGCATGCTGATGGTGACACCAGCCTCGACAAACCCGACGGTCACGGACCGTAAACTGTGGAACGTGTTCCGCGTGTGCGGTCGCGATGACCAGCAGGGTACGGTTGCCGGGGACTACATTGCCAAGAACCTCGGCGACAAGAAAATCGCCATCGTTCACGACAAAACGCCTTACGGCAAAGGCCTGGCCGATGAGACAAGGAAGGTTCTCAACGCGGCCGGCATCACGGAAGTGGTCTATGAAGGCGTCAACCTGGGCGAAAAGGACTATTCGGCGCTCGTTTCCAAGATCAAGGAAGCCGGTGGTGAGATCGTGTACTTCGGCGGACTGCACACCGAAGCGGGATTGATCGCCCGCCAGATGAAGGACCAGGGACTTGCTGCCGTCCTGATGTCAGGGGACGGCATTGCGACCGATGAGTTCGCCTCGATTGCCGGACCTGCCGCCGAGGGTACGTTGATGACCTTTGCTCCCGATCCTCAGAAGCGGCCGGAAGCGCAGAGCGTGCTTGCCAAATTCAAGGAAAAGGACGTGAGCACGGAGGCCTACACGCTGTATTCGTATGCTGTGGCCCAAATCATCGCTCAAGCGGCCGAGAACGCTAAATCGCTCGATCCCAAGAAAGTCGCCGAGCAAATGCGGTCAGGCGAAACATACAAGACGGTCATTGGCGATATCGCTTTCGATGAGAAAGGCGATGTCAACCGTCTGGATTACACCATTTATACATGGCAGAAGACCGACGGTGACCGTATTACCTATATCGAAAACTAACCGATTGGCTGCTTGATTGCTGCTTTGCAGCATTCGACATCAAGTCAGAGATTGAATGAGGGCGGCTCTCTTCGGGGGCCGCCTTTTCAATTGGGAAGAAGAAGTGATTGTCCGGTTTGTAACAATCACCGCGGGCGCTGCAACGCCGAATTTCTCTTGACGCCCTCCGCCGATGAAAGCTGTCGGGAGAGTTTTGTCGATCCGATTGTGCCGACTCGGTAATGTGACCTTGCTGGTGTACCAAGTTGCAGAAGTGCGGTCGGGAGCGTAGGCTGCGACAATGTGAGGGCGGTTCGTTCAAGCGCTGTTGTGCCCGCACGTCTCGTGAAGGGCTCGTTCGGTGAGCAAAGCCGACAAGGGTTTAAAGTGTCTGGTGGCGAGTTCTGACCGTCGAACGCGATCCCGGATTGACCGCGTTTCCTCGTCGAAAATCTCGCGAGGCTGGCCACAATTGGGCCCAACGATCAGGGCCAAGCCAGCAGTCAGACGGGTTGCCTGCCTTACCCTGCAGTCGAGACTGCAGGTGGTCCGTGCGGCGTGGAGCCGCCGTGTAGGCTTGCTCAGCGTCCCTGAGAAGCCGATAAGCACTCTGAGAGCAAAGACCGCTCAAGGCGATGCAGATCGTCAGGGATTTCTTCGCCGGCATCGCGGTGGCGGCGAATACAATCTTTCACCAGAGCGTAGCCGTGACGGGGATCATCGAGTTCGTCGATACGCCCATTCAAATCGGCGACTTCCTGCTGAATCAGCTCGGTCATGACTCAAGCCCTTCCTTCTTTTTCTTCCGAGTTTTCCAGACCCCATGGCCCGGAATCTTTGGTTCGATATGACAGTATCGCGACAACTTTCCTAAGAGGATGTGTACGTTCGCGAACGGCGTGCAAGAGGTAAACCTCAAATTGGTGAGTGCGCGTTGCTGTTCGTCAACACTCGATTTCGAAACTCACGCTGTAGCAGTCGGTCGGCATGCCAACCCTAAGGCGGCGGGATTAGCTCTTTAATTGTGGCGCTAGATAGTCGGCGGGACTGGGATGCCCATTTCGATTGTGCATTGATATTGCGCCGCAGCACTGTTGTTCGCCGATTGCCCATTACGTTCAGGCGTTTTGATCCACGCCGTACGACCCTTTCCCTGTTTACCCAAATAACCGCTGAACCGTTGGCGGCATGGCATGTTCGATCACTGGCATCTATGGATGGTGAAATCCAATGCAAGAGGGCAATGTCCCAATAGCTGGTGGTATCTGCCCGGCGGTTTGAATGGATGATTGATTTGAAGCCTCGCAATCTCATTACCGATGTGCCCGGGCTTGTCGTTGGCAACGCTCACGATGCGGCGATTTGCTCAGGGGTTAGCGTGGTTTTGCCTGATGCGCCTGCCGTGGCGTCAATCGATGTGCGCGGTGGCGGGCCTGGCACGCGGGAGAGCGATGCGCTGGGGGGCGACGGCGTCGTCGAACACGTCCATGGCATCGTGCTGTCGGGCGGTTCCGCGTTCGGATTGTCGGCAGCTTCGGGTGTGCAGTCCTGGCTGCGGGACAAGGGGATCGGTTTTTCGGTTGGGGCTCACCGGGTCCCGATCGTTCCGCAGGCAATTCTGTTCGATCTCAACAACGGTGGGAACAAGAGCTGGCCGGGCAGCGGGCCCTATGAGGCGCTGGCCGTTGAAGCCTGCAGGAGCGCCAGTAGGGGTGATTTTGCCCTTGGCTCGGCCGGGGCGGGCTATGGAGCGATGACCGCCAATCTTCGCGGCGGGCTTGGAAGTTGTTCAAGCGTTGGGGACGATGGGATTGTCGTCGGGGCACTCGTTGCAGTGAATGCGCTGGGTCGGGTCACCATGGGCTCGACGCGGCATTTTCTCGCATATTCGTTTGAGCGGGACGCGGAATTCGGCGGGCATGGCGGGCCTGCCGGTTGGGATTGGCGTATGTCGCAGCAGCCGCTGAAGGGCGAGGCGATTGGGGAGAGCACCACCATCGCGGTCGTGGCGACCAATGCAAAGCTGACCAAGGCGGATGCCCGCCGCGTAGCGATCATGGCGCAGACAGGCATGGCGCGGGCAATCCATCCGGTTCATTCGCCGCTCGATGGCGATTGCGTGTTCGTCTTATCGACTGGGCTATTGGAGTTTGAGGCCTCGCCGGGCGCGTTGGCTAAACTTGGCTCGATCGCGGCGGATACATTGTCGCGGGCAATTGCGCGTGGTGTATACGAGGCGGCAAACGTGCCGGAGTTCTGGACCGGACCTGCCAACTACACGAGCGTGTTTGGCGGAAGCTGATCAGCCGACGTGAGGACGTGGGTACAAGAGATGTGGGATCGATGAGCGGGCCGGACCGACGCAGCAAGATCATTTTCATGGCCGGTGTCGCAGGTATCGTTTTGATGGTTGCGATGGGAGTGACGTTGATCCAGCACATTGGCTCTTACCATTGTGCGCGTGACGGCATGATCTTTCGGCTGGGAGAGGGCTGCAAGATTGATCCTGCCCGGATCATTCTGCAACGAGATTTGCAGCGAGTTTGATGCCCGGTCAGCGTGAAACCTCTGTCCGGGGCCACAGGTTTCGCATTTGGGCGCATTGAAGGGGCTGGCTGCCTCTGATAGCCCTCGCGGGTCAGACCGCAGCCCTGTCGGTTCGGGTGGCGGCACCGCCGGCGCTCAATCGCGCCTATTTCCTCATTGCCTGCTGAAGATTGACGAGATTGATATGATCCCTCGCTACTCCCGCCCCGAGATGACTGCTATCTGGTCGCCCGAGACGCGCTTTCGCATCTGGTTCGAGATCGAGGCGCATGCGGCCTCCGCTATGGCAGAAATCGGCGTCATCCCGCAGTCTGCGGCCGATACCATCTGGGAGAAAGGCGGGGCTGCGGAATTCGACGTGGCGCGCATCGATGAGATAGAGGCCGTTACCAAGCATGACGGTATTGCGTACCTGACCCACCTTGGGGAATTCGTGGGGCCGGATGCGCGCTTCGTTCACCAGGGGATGACGTCATCTGA
>CAYGRH010000271.1:0-4827 GCA_964352165.1 uncultured Hyphomicrobiaceae bacterium
TGCGAATGGGGCAAGCTTGGCAATTTGCAACCCCGGTCCAGGCGTCGCGCGGTGTGACCTGCTTCATTGATTAATCCGTTCGCCCGCAATCGGAAAGGATGGGGCCGATGTTCCTTGAACTCAAGTAACCCAACCATAACCTGTATGCGCGCCGGTCAAAGCACCATTGAGGCCGATTGACACGGCGCAGCACTTCGCGGTGTCTCCCGGCGCAGGATTTCCAGCTTGGAGCGGCGGTGGAATGCGGAGTACCTACGCGCCAACGAGCCTTCGGGCCGCCTGCGCGATGACGATCTCTTCATCCGTCGGGATCACGCAGACTTGGACCGTGGACCCGGCCGCACTGATGTCCGAGCGGTGGGCCGTATTGGCAACCGTATCGATGGAGATGCCCGCCCACGCACTGCGGTCACAAATGGCTTTGCGAACGCTTGCAGAGTGCTCTCCTATGCCTGCTGTAAACACCAGCACGTCGAGGCCGCCGAGGTCAGAAACCATCGCACCAAGTTCGCGGCTGGCGCGATAGGCAAACAGGTCAAGGGCTTCGCGCGCATGCGGATCGTCGCTGGCTTCGAGTTCACGCACGTCGGAGCTGATGCCGGAGACCCCAAGGAGGCCGGAGCGATTATACAAAAGGTCCGAAACCTCGGCAGCCGTCATTCCGCGCTGCTGCATCAGGTAAAGGATTATGCCGGGATCGATGTTGCCCGAGCGCGTTCCCATCACCAATCCATCGAGCGCGGTAAAACCCATCGAGCTAGCTATGCTTCGACGCTGCCGCATCGCGCACATGCTGGCACCGTTGCCGAGATGGGCGACAATGACGCGGCCGTCTGCGCGCCGGCCTGCATACGCCGGCAGCACGCTGGCAATGTATTCGTATGACAGCCCGTGAAACCCGAAGCTCAGGATGCCTTCATCGGCCATGTGCCGTGGCAGCGCGTAGATTTGGGCCAGCCGCGGCTGGTCGCGATGGAATTCGGTATCGAAGCAGGCGACCTGGGGCAGTGTCGGCCACGCGGCCGATGCGGCGCGGATGGCTGCAAGATTGTGCGGTTCATGACCCGGCGCCAGGGCGACAAGTTTGTCCAGGTCCGCCAGGATCTCTTTCGTGGCCACGACAGGTGCATCGTAATGAGCGCCTCCGTGCACGACCCGGTGGCCGGCTGTAATGAAGTCCAAGCCTGGCAGACGAGACTTCAGTTCGTCGATCAGCCAGGGAATGAGCTTGGCGTGGGTAGCGTCTAAAGCGAGTTGCGGGCTTTGTACGCCATCGTCAACGCTGGGGCCGGAGATGCTGAATTTTACCGTTGCGCCGATCCCTTCAATGCTGCCGCGGCAAAGGCTATCCAGCGTTTGAGCTTCGTAGACTGCGAACTTGATGCTCGATGAGCCGGCGTTCAAGACGAGAATGGCGGATGTCATTTAACTCTCATGTTCAGGAGTATCGGTTGGCATGTCGGGGGCTCTCCGGAAGCTCGACGCCAACCGGCCGGCATGACGTGACAAGCCCGCTCAGGCGGGCCCGATTTGCATTCATAGAGGTGAGTTCAAACTGTCCTATTTCTGCAGGACGTAGGTTCCCGGAGCTTCGCAGATCGGCAGATAACCTTCGCCTTCGGCACCCATCGAGGGCGGGCTTACCAGACTCCCGGATTTCTGCGTGAGCCATTGCGTCCATTCAGGCCACCACGATCCCTGCTTTTGCGTTGCCGCCTCGATCCAGCTTTCGGGGTCGGCGTACGGGGCTGCGTGCGAAGTCGTTTTGACATGATAGCTGCGTCGCGCATGACCCGGTTCTGAAACGATACCGGAATTATGCCCACCGCTTGTCAAAACGAATGTGACGTCGGTCTCCGTCAGGAGATGAATCTTGTGGACCGACCGCCAAGGCGCGACATGGTCCCGCTCAGTACCGACATCGAAAATCGGAACTTCCAAATCTTTAAGCGCGACGGGTTCGCCGTTCACTTCATAGCGCGCCTGGGCTAGCTCATTTTCCAGATAGAGATGACGCAGATACTCGGAGTGCATCCGATAAGGCATTCGCGTGGCGTCCGCGTTCCAGGCCATCAAATCGATCATCTCGTTGCGCTCGCCCATCATGTAGTCGTGGACAAGGCGCGACCAGACAAGATCGTTCGAGTGGAGCATCTGGAAGGTGCCGGCCATTTGCTTGGTGTCGAGAAACCCTTGTTCCCACATCATGTCTTCGAGGAAGGTGAGCTGACTATCGTTGATGAAGAGCATCAACTCGCCCGCCTCGCGGAAGTCTATCTGGGCGGCCAGCAGCGTCATTGTTGCCAGCCGGTCGTCACCATCGCGAGCCATCGCCGCGGCAGCAATTGCCAACAGCGTCCCGCCTATGCAGTAGCCGACGGCATGGATCGGCGCCTTGGTCACAGTGGTCACCGCGCGCACGGCATCCATGACGCCGAGCCGGCGATAGTCATCCATGGCCAGATCGCGGTCTTCGGCGTCCGGATTGCGCCAAGAAATCACAAAGACGGTGAAGCCTTGTTCAGTGAGGTATTTCACCATCGAGTTGTGGGGCGACAGATCGAGGATGTAATATTTCATGATCCAGGCAGGCACGATCAGGACCGGCTCCGGCCTCACCTGTTCGGTCGCGGGGGCGTACTGGATCAGTTCGATCAGGCGGTTGCGGAAAATGACCTTGCCCGGCGTGACCGCAACATTGCGTCCAGCTTCGAAAGCCTCCGAGCCGACCGGACCTTTGCCGGACACCGCACGCTCCCAGTCCTCCATCGCGTATTGTGCGCCGCGCAGGAGGTTCATGCCGCCCTGTTCCATCGTACGTTGGAAAATGACCGGGTTGGTCAGAAGGAAATTCGACGGCGAGACCATGTCAAGGATCTGGCGACTGGCGAACTCGACAACATTCTCATGCTGCTGGGTCACACCGCGCACGCCCGTCGTCGCGTTGTGCCACCACTGCTGCTGCAGAAGAAAACTCTGATAGATAATGTTATAAGGCCAGCGCTGCCATGCTTCTTCCGCAAATCGCTTGTCCTGCGGCAACGGATCGATGCACGGCACAGCAGCTCCGCCCATCATGGCGCAATGGGTCGCGTGCCGGGCGAGCTTGGCCGACTTGCGGACGGCTTTTTCGACCAGGCGCGTCTGGGTGCCGGGCGAAGCCGCCAAATGCGTTGCCCAATCCATATAGGCTTCAGCGAGCGCCGCAGGCGACAGCCCGAATGTGAAGCGTGCGCTGGCAGCGTGCACGGCGCGATCGATAACATCGGCGAGTGCGGTGGAGCTATAGGAGTCGCGCTCGAACGGACCAGTGCCGTCGTGGCTGCCGCCTGACTGGTAGCTCGACTGCCTAACGGAGTCGGGGGCGGCCGGCGAGGTGCCGGAACTATTGCCGCTTTTACTAACTTTGCCCAACTTTGAAGGCCTGGAAGACCGAGTAGAAGATTGGGGAAATGGGCGCTTGGAATGCATGAGATCATTGTCTTTCGCCGGAGGCGTCGAGGCCGCAAAGAGATCTTTGACAACCCACCAGAATTGATTTCGTTACCGCGGCAAGCGGTCCTTTTTGCAACCTGCACAGAAAACCGGTGCCAAAGCACGGCGCTCCGCTTGTTCTGCGGCACGGGAAGAGGGACACAGGAACCGTCAGCTAGCATCGGAAGCGCGGCCAGCTTGCACAACAATGCGGGACTTGTGCGCGGCAGAACATGACGCATATCAACTTACTGCGCACTTCCTTCAATATTCAGGCTTTTTCCAAGCCCGGCGCTTCAAGTGCCTCTGGTTGCATGCGAATCTCTCAAATACTTCCACGGGTATCTTTCGCCTTCATTATACGGCCACCGATGTGGGGAAGAATGATGGGAACACCACCGGCACGATTGGCGTTCCGACTACAGATTGAAAAAATGGGAGCAAGAACCGAATGGGAAAACAAACACTTGTCGTTGTCGCCTCAGGCCAT
Source organism: uncultured Hyphomicrobiaceae bacterium (assembly GCA_964352165.1). Taxonomy (GTDB): domain Bacteria; phylum Pseudomonadota; class Alphaproteobacteria; order Rhizobiales; family Hyphomicrobiaceae; genus CAYGRH01. Next base: position 3,965 of record CAYGRH010000271.1, read on the forward strand.
GTCGCCAAAACCTTCGAATGGAACAAGGGTGACCTTGCTCACCTTGGCGATCTCCAGCCTTTCCATCTCGATGACGAAGGTCCGTCTGGGAAGCGTCCGACCGAGGCGAGCGAGCGCGACACCGATGAAGCGACCTTCGCCAAGCAGCTAGCCAATTGGCTTTACCGCAAGGCTCATCGCGGCGACTTCGAAAAACTCGTGTTGATTGCCGACCCGACAACGCTGGGAACGTTACGGCCGCAATTGCACTCAGAGGTCACGGACCGGATGATCCTAGAGCTGGACAAGACCTTGATCAATTCGCCAGTTAAAGATATCGCCGCCTTGATCAAGCGGGAGCTGTGAAGCTGTTCCCGTTACGTCTGCCGCCGAGGCTTTGATTGAAGCCACACTCAAATTGCATACGGCCGTGCTTTGTTGCGCGGCCGTTTTTCATGTCAAAGCCCGTCCACAGGCGGGAAGCACAGGCAAACGCCTGCATCGATTTTGGCAAATAAAATCGGCCTACGGCCCGCTTACAAGAACTGCCGCAGAACCCATTTGATCCTCAAAAGAAAGACGGCCCATGGGGTGAACTCACGGGGGGTGAACTCACGGGCCGTCTACTTTGCGTTCTAGGTTCCGGTCATATCATCCTGCCGGCGGCTGGTTGGGACTTCCCCGACCCAGGAAGTGCGCAACGAGCACGGCTAAGAAGATGATCGCGAAGATATAGAACAAAATTTGTGCGACGCTTGCGAATGCGGTGGCAATTCCACCGAAGCCGAGTAGTGCGGCGACAAGCGCGGCAATAAGAAATCCGATGGCCCAACTTAACATCAATTCGTCCTCCATTTTTGCGTGGCGTTCGTGGAGAGGTAACG
>CAYGRH010000272.1:0-4821 GCA_964352165.1 uncultured Hyphomicrobiaceae bacterium
AGCCCGAGCGAAACCTTCGGCATGCTCGGCAGGCTCTTCCACGCCTGTGAGATCCACGAACCGGTATCCTCGCGAGGAGCAAGTCCGTCAGACGCCAGCAACGTATAGGCGTCCTTGTACCACTTCGAGTTCGGGAAGTTGTGGCCAAGTACGGCAGCCGCCGTCTGCGCTTCCTGCTTGATGCCGAGCGCCATGTAAGCCTCGACGAGACGCATCAACGCCTCTTCCACGTGAGCCGTGGTCTGGAACTCCGTCGCCACCGTCTTGAAGCGGTTGATCGAGGCAATGTAGTTCTTCCGCTTCATATAATACCGGCCGACATTCATCTCTGCGGCGGCCAGCGTATCCTCGGCGACGCGAATGCGGTTATCGGCATCCTTCGCGTAAGGGCTGTCGGGGTAGCGGGCCTTCAACGTCTTCAACTCGACAAGCGCCTTGCGCGTCGTCGACTGATCGTTATTCGGGCCCTTCATCTCATCGAAGTAGGACGAGGCGATGATGTGGTGCGCGAGAGCTGCTTCCTTCGTGCCCGGATGCATCGTGGTATAGCGCTTGGCTGCCGCCACGGCTTCGGGCAGGTTGCCAGCCTTGTAGTGCGCGTAGGCGGCCATCACGATGGCGCGGCGCGCCTCGGGTGCATACGGGTGGTCACGGTCCAGGTTCTCAAACCGCTGTGCAGCCGTCTCATACTTTCCGCGTGTCATGGCCGCATCGGCTTCAGCGTACATTTTCTCCGGCGGATCCGGGTTGAGCGCCTTAGACAAATCGCTGGACGATGCGCAGCCGGCAACCACCAGCGCCGCCACGCAGGCAAAAGCCAAGCGGCTGCCAAACGACGCCAATCTGGCTGGTCTCAAAGCCGGAAATCTCGCCGACATCCTGATTGCCCTTACGATCATCACCAGTTCTCTGCCCAATTCAGCGCCGCCGGATAACGACCTGCCCAACATACACAATTCAGCCTGGATGCGAACCCGCACCAGCGCGCCATCCAAACCCTGATCCCGTCAGGACTTCCGGACCCGGAATGACTACGCAAGCCTAGCAACGATTCTTTCAGCCGCGCAGTAAGTATCGCAACTTGCAAACACTTAGCCCCATCTGGCTCGCAACATGCCCGTGCCGGCCACCTATCTAGAGGGGCTCTCGCGGGCGCAAATCACTCCCCGACATCATCCCAGGAAAGCGCCGGCAATGTGTCCAAGCCTATGGAATAACGATCAAATTGAGGCTCCGCAACCGCATGTCATCGCCCGGATAACACGCCATCAAACAATACTCGCCATCCGCTCCGACAAAACGGGCCGGCGCCAAATCAGATCCACGATCACATAAGGCGCAACGAACTTCGCCTGCAGACCGGGAGACCGGGCCACACGCCCCTGATACGCATCCGCCGCACTCCCGTAAGAAGCGCGGCGAAGGCTAACTGGATATTTTGAGCCGTTTTAGTGAGTGCTTTCCGCAAAAGCCTGTGGGAAGCCTGCACCCAAAGGAACCGTCTCGCGAACCCGAGGAGCCTGCACGATCGTCCAAGCAGACGGATCTGAAAGCAGCGCGTGGACGACGTGCGAGTTCAACCGGTGTCCGCCGCGAACGGAGCGGAACGCTCCCAGTAGAGGCGGCCCGGCGAGCGTGAGATCGCCGACAGCATCAAGCATTTTGTGACGAACAAACTCGTCGGCGAACCGCAGACCTTCTGGGTTCATAACCTTGCCTTCGCCAATCGCTACGGTGTTGTTCAAGTTCGCGCCGAGCGCCAGCTTCGCCTGCCACAGCTTTTCAACGTCGCTCATGAAACCGAAGGTCCGGGCACGCGCGAGCTCATGCCGGAAAACGCCAGGGTTCATTTCGAAGGAAATCTGCTGGCGACCGATCACAGGAGTATCGAAGTCAATCTCGACATCCAGGTGAAAGCCGGAATGCGGCGTGAGTTCACCGAAGCAATCGCCGTCTTGAACCCGAACCGGCTTGAGAACCTTGAGGTACTTCCGCGGCTCCGAGAGTTCAGCCAAACCGACATCATCGATAGCCTCGACGAATACCGATGAACTGCCATCCATAATGGGCACTTCACGACTGTCGATCTCGATATAACAGTTGTCGACCGACAGGCCGCGAAGCGCAGCCAGTAGATGCTCGACCGTCCCGACCATGTTGCCCTCGTCGTCACCGATCACGGTGCAGAGCGTCAGGTTTTTGACGTTCTTGTAGGACGCCGGAATGTCCGAAACGACGCGACCGCGTTTGGTAATAAGAAAACGGAGCCCAGTGTCGGCCTCTGCTGGATGCAGAGTGACCGAAACTGGAGCTCCGCTGTGCACCCCCGTGCCGGTAAGCTCGATTTCGCGCGCAACCGTCGTTTGACGCGCGCCAATGAAACGATTCGACATATCGTTGTCGTCCCTCGTTACCTGCCCCAAGCGAACCGCCTCATCCCCAAGACCGGCGATCGCCCCCCGGCATCCGTTGACTTGCTTGTCTTGATCGCTGGCAAATCAGCGTCCCATCGCTGATCATTTCGCAATCACAAGTTAACCGGTGCCGTTAACGATTGAGACGATAGCCTCGCCCCCCCGCTCAAACAAATCACGCTTTCTTACATTCTGTTACCTTCCAGGCACTCAGCAGAGCTCCCCGGAAACAGGCAACGCCACGACCCAGGAACTAGCGGCGGCCACGGTCAAAAAACACTGGCAGTTCAGCGGCTTCTTGCGATGCGTGTGTGTCTTGCTCAATGTCCTCAGCAGGTCTCCTGCGTGATTGCGAGCGCTCATCTCTCGGAGCCATTCTTTGTCTTGACTGATCGCGGGTGTGCGATTCGTGAGCACTGTGCCGCGAATCACCTTGCTTGCGACCAAGTCCGGTCCAACGCTCAAACAGGCCTGGCTTGCGCTCCGGCGCATGACCTTCTTCCCGGCCATCGCGCTGATCGAAGTCATCGCGCTGACCAGCCGACTTTGCGTGATACTCGCGCTGCGCAAACTCCGGGAACTCATCAACCTCGGGTACACGACGCGGCGATCGGCGCACATCGGCCGGCGGCATCGGCTGAAACCCTTCGAGTTCCGACGGCGGCAGGGACCGAGACGGCTGCCCGGCAGTTGAAATATTGCCAGTCGGCCCGCTTGGCACAACCGGCGGGGCGAGATTGGGCTTTCCCTCTTCAATCAGGACATCTCCCGGAGCATTCCAGGTCTCGCCATGGCCCGTTCCAGCATCAAACTTGGCAGCAGCGCCGCGTTGACCACCACCCCGAGCAGCCTCAGGGCCATCGTCATCCTGACTCCCGTAGTCGTCATCAGAGCTATCGATACCACCTTGCATCGCCTGTCCGAGCCTGCGTTCCAAATCGCCTGCGTCAGGACGAGCGGCAGCCGGCGCAAAAGCAGGGTCCTGTATGCTTGAGGTACGATCAGGGCTCGGACCCAGCAGAGATCCAGGTGTAGGCCCGTTTGGCTTAGCTGCGCTAGCCGCTGCTATACCGGCAGGCGCAGAGCCTCGACCAGCATTGTGAGAATGTCCACCGGACATCCGGTTAAAGTCTGGCCCGCCACCCTGGGAACCTGCAGGAGCTTGCACGCCGCCGGCGTTTCTGGTCATGCCGGATGCCACGATCGACACCCGAACCCGGTCATGCAGCGTGTCATCAAACGTCGCGCCAACAATAATGTTGGCTTCCGGGTCGACTTCCTGGCGAACGCGTGAGGCCGCCTCATCGACTTCGTAAAGCGTGAGCTCCGGCCCACCGGTGATCGACAGCAACAAGCCCTTGGCACCCTTCAGGGACACCTCATCGAGCAAAGGATTAGAAATAGCCTCTTCGGCAGCCAGCACGGCTCGCCGTTCGCCCTCGGCCTCACCCGTCCCCATCATAGCGGTGCCCATGCCGCTCATGACGGCGCGCACATCGGCGAAATCGAGATTGATCAGACCTTCCTTGATGATCAGGTCAACGATACAGGCCACCCCCGAATAAAGCACTTGGTCAGCCAGCACGAAGGCTTCGGCAAACGTCGTCTTTTCGTTGGCGATCCTGAACAGGTTCTGGTTTGGAATAACGATCAAGGTATCGACACACGAGCGAAGCTGCTCAATTCCGGCTTCGGCAATCCGCATGCGCCGGCTGCCCTCGAACAAGAACGGCTTGGTCACGACGCCGACTGTCAGAATGCCCATCTCCCGCGACACCTTGGCGATGACGCTGGCCGCACCCGTGCCTGTACCACCACCCATACCGGCGGCAAGAAAAACCATGTGCGAGCCGGATATCTGGGCGCGTATCTCATCGATCGCCTCTTCGGCTGCGGCCTCTCCGATTTCGGGCTTGGCTCCGGCTCCCAATCCTTCGGTCAGGTTGGTGCCCAACTGCAGGCGATGCTCCGCGCTGGACGCCGCAAGTGCCTGCGCATCCGTATTGGCAACAACGAATTCCACGCCCGTTAGTCCGGCCGCGATCATGTTGTTGACAGCATTGCAGCCCGCACCCCCGACCCCGATAACAGTCAGTCTCGGTCTGAGATCGGTCACCGTCGGCAATTGCAGCTTGATGCTCATTACGCCCCCGCGTCGCTTGAAGCCGATGATCGGCTCCTTGTGGATCTCCCGCCTTCACCCTTCATTGGGTGAATAGGGGCTGCTCCAGCGCATATCGGGCGATTTGGTTTTTTACAGGCCGTCCATCAGCCATTGTCCAACACGCCCGAAATACCCTTGAGCAAGGACCTCCCGGTCCTTGTAGGTAACCAACTCCCCTTGCGCCAGAACGCGCGCAATTAAGAGCCCCACAAGTGTGGAGAACGCAGGACTGCAAACACTCTG
>CAYGRH010000273.1:0-4776 GCA_964352165.1 uncultured Hyphomicrobiaceae bacterium
GACTTTCAGGCATGCGCGGCATGATCGCCGGCAAGATGCAGGAAAGCCTCGCCACGACGGCGCAGCTTACACACTTCGCCGAGTGCGATGCGACAGGCATTGCCGCGCTCAAGGCTCGTCTCAAGGGGCAGGGGCTGAAAGCTTCGGTTGAGGACATCCTCATCGACGTGATCATCGAAACGCTGAGGCGGCACCCCGGGCTTAACGGGACGCTCGTCGAAAAGGACATCAAACTCAGTTCGAAAATCAACATTGCGGTGGCCGTCGCTTTGCCTGGCGACCTTCTGGTTGCGCCCACCATTATCGACGCCGGTTCCATGACGATTGCAGAGCGGATTACCGCGCGTCGCGACGTCGTAGAACGTGCCAAGGTCAACAAGCTGTCGGTAACCGAAATGACGGCTGGAACGTTCACGATTTCCAACATCGGGTTGTCGCGGGTCAAGTTTTTCACGCCGATCCTCAACGTTCCGCAGCTTGCGATCCTGGGTATCGGACAGACGGCCGAGAGGCCGTGGGTTGTCGACGGCAGGATCGTTGTGCGCTCCATCATGGGGCTGTCGCTCACCTTCGACCATCGTGCTGTCAACGGTGCGCCGGCTGGGGATTTCCTGACCGAACTCTGCACTGCAATCGAAACACTGAATTGATCCCAGAACTGATCCCAAGACGCTCGATGATGGGCATGCGGCCGTCAACACAGGGGATCGCGTTGTGAAAATGGCAGAGCGTAGCCCTGCTGACCTAGCTCCCGGCGAGTTGATCTCGTTTCAAACCGCCCAAGCTATTGAACGCCAGATGCTTAGCTGTCCCAAGGCTGCGGCATCTGGCGGTTTCCCCACTGACCATGTTGCGAGCCGGGCGGTCACTTCAGGACGTGCCCTTTACAACGAGCACGGCATCGTCCTTTGGCAAACTCCACAAGCGCTGATCGTTCCGTCAGGGATGCCGAGAATCGATGGGTTTGAAGCCGCCTCGCGCGCGTCAGCGGCGGCAGGCTGGCCTGTCTTTGAAAGAGATACGGGCGGGGACCTGACACCTCAGTTCGACGGGATTCTCAATCTTTCGATGGCTTTTGCCGTGGGGGAAGGTGAGCGCAACATCGCAGCAGCCTATGGACGGCTTATTGCGCCGGTGCTGGCATTTCTTCGCGAAGGCTTAGGCGTTGATGCCTACGCTTCTTCTGTTCGGGGCGCGTTTTGCGATGGTGCCCACAACATCGTCATCGACGGGCGCAAACTGGCGGGCACGGCGCAACGCTGGAGATTGATGCCGGAGCGCGAGGGTGAAGCGAACGTGACGCGCGTTCTCGGTCACATCGCGATCGTGTGTGGCGGCAATCTCCACGGCGCACTTGATGCGGTAAACGCCTTTTATGCCTCCTGCGGCATTGACCGGCGCGTCGTGCGAGATGCTCATATCACGTTGCAAGAAGCAGCGGCGGGCCAAACGGTTACAACCAACGAGATGGCACGCCGCTTGGCGGATTTCATCATCAAGCCATAAGCGCGGTTCGGCCGAAGTCCGTAGCTCTCGACGCACCGGCCGACGTCGTCGCTACTCCATACATCGGAGTACCTGCGCTTTACGTTGCCGCTGGCTGTGACCACAGGCCTGAGAACCAATGGCGGATCACACGTCAGTCGCTCTTATTGTTCGGCGAGACGATTTCGTATTTGCGGATCTTGCGATGCAGCGTCGCCCGGCTGACGCCAAGCTGTCGTGCTGCATCGGTTACGTTCCACCGATTCGTGCGAAGCGCTTCGAGGATCAGGTTTTCTTCAGCGGCCTCGTTGGCGGCGGCGAGAGTGTGGACTTCTCCGCCTGCACCGAAAATAGGTGCCGCCACATTCATCCGCATCGGAGTTCCCGCTGACTGGAGCACTGCTCTCGCTTCCTGCGCGATCTCCGATGGAATGTGTTCGGCCTGGATAATCTGTTCGGAGTTGACCGACAGGATCAAGCGGATTGCACTTCGCAACTCGCGGATGTTGCCCGGCCAGGAATAGCGGCGCAGTAGCTCCATAGCCTCTTCGGAAAACTGCACAGGCTCACGGTCGGCGATTGCGGCTTCGTCTTCCGCGATCAATTCCGCGAGCTCATGAATGTCGGTTCGATCCCTGAGACTCGGCAATTCGATCTGGACACCCTTGAGACGGAAGTAAAGGTCACGCCTGAAGCGGCCTTGCTGTACCAGACTCGGCAATTCGCGATGTGTCGCACAGATGATACGCAGGTCTACGGGGATCGCGTCGGTACTGCCCAACGGCGTGACCGTTCGTTCTTCCAATACGCGCAATAAATGAGCCTGCAGATCGAGAGGCATGTCGCCGATCTCATCGAGGAACAGAGTGCCTGAGTCGCTTGCCTGAATCTTTCCAACGCGTCCGTTGCGCGAAGCGCCGGTGAAGCTGCCCGGCGCATAGCCAAACAACTCGCTTGCAAGCAGTGTGGCAGGGATGGCCGCGCAGTTGACGGCGACGTAGGGACGCTTGCTGCGCACGCTCTCGTCGTGCATCGCTCTGGCGATCGTGTCCTTGCCGACCCCGGTTTCACCGAGCACCATCACCGGAAGATCCTTGTCGACGATCTTGCGGCAGAGCTTAACGATTTCGCGCAGCTTGGAGTCGCCGCCGGCAACGCGGTCAAGCGGCCTCAGCTTGCTGGAAGACAGGCTGGGGATGGAGATTGTTTTGCGGCGAACCGTTTTGGAGTTGACCGACTTGATGTGGCGCACTTCGGGCAGGAAGGCCGTCGCATAGGCCGCCGATCCATCTCCCAACTTGAGCGGCGTGTTGTGCGTGCTCAGCGGTTTCAGGTCGTCGATCGTCACGTCCCACAGGTCGCGAATGGACTTCTGGCCCAGATCGGACAGTTCAGGCACGCCGATCATGGCGAACGCCTCAGGTGTTGCGCCGCGGATGGTTCCGTCCTCGGCCACTGCCACCAATGCCCGGCTGCGCATCGGCATAGGGTCGGGTTCGCCCGAAAGCGCCACGACGCAGTCGCTGCCATGCATCTTCTGGAACAACAACATGGAGATGTGCGAAGCGGCCTCGCGTACGAAATACTCAGCGAAGCGATATTCGTCCGAGCTTTCCGTATTGGCGCGGCCTGAAAGGTCGAGCACGGCCAGCACGCTGCCGTCTGACGAAAAGATTGGGGCTGCCGAGCAGGTGTATTTGCGGAACACACTATTGAAGTGAGCTCCTCCGTGTACCGTCAGCGGATTTCGCGAAATTAGCGCCGTTCCGATGCCGTTGGTGCCGACCATGTTCTCGCACCACATCGTGCCTTTCCGAAGGCCCTCAGACTGGATTTCCTCACCGAGAACAGAATCGGCAAAGCTCTCAAAAACGAGGCCTTCAGCACTGCTCATCAAAATCACATATCCGACGTCCTTCGCGACGCGACGAATGCGGCTGACCACGCCAGCTGATTCGTGCAGGAGTTCGTCCATGGACTGACGGACTTCCGTGAGGCGATTGGTGTCTGCGACCTCTACGTGATGTTCGAAATGGCGTTCAAGGCGGTGATCGGTCAAACAGCGGCGCCAAGAAGCGCGAATGAGGTCACCTTCCAACCCAACTTGTCTGGCGTTCATTGATTTGTTTCCGTCCCGAGTTCTCGTGAGACCTTTTCCAGGTCACGAATTTGTCATCACACTAACCTGCGACGAGAGAAATTGCAGTACGGAATTTGTAAAATTGGGCCTTCAGCGTGGATTATTCTTCGCTTTTCGCGATTTCCGATCACACCTCCTCAACCCGTGCGTGCCGTCTGGCACAAAAGATGCTGGTGGTTAACTTCAGGAGACTTGTTGTGGAGGTTCAGGGCCGTTGAGTAGAGCTTTAGAGAAAGCGTTACACGAAACGACGTTCAAATCGCCGGCTGAGCTCGCGGATGGTGCTTACGCGCTAACACGCCAGCAGGGGCGAGTGCTCAGACTGTTGAGCGAGGGGCATTCCAACAAGGTCATCGCCTCGAGGCTCAATGTGTCCGAGGCGACCGTAAAGGCGCACATGTCGGAGATCTTCAAGAACCTGCAATGCCAGAATAGAACCCAGGCTGCTCTGGTAGGTCTGTGCCTGCGGTTTGGAATTCCGGTTGAGCACATCCTCGGGCCCGCAGCCAATCAGCGCGATGATGAGGATGCTTGGAGACAAGACGATTGATCGGCCTCCTCATCAGGGCTTTTAGCGATTTATGATCTGACATACGTCAGCGTTTTCAATAATCCTGAACTCGAAGATTTTTCAAATCCGTGCATGACCTTAACTGCGCTGCATTGCACAACGCCAATCCGCGCGAGTCACTTCTGATACTTGCGGCTCATTGGCTTTACGCACGTTTTCATTTTGCCCAATTCATCATTTTCGCCGGGCTCGATCCCGACAGGAAATCGCTCCTGCTGCAGATTTCGGCGTGGGTGACGATCATGCGTTGACGCAGGCTTTGGTGCGCCAACTGTCGCAGCGCTGCGACCTGCCTGCGCAAAATTATCCCCATTCTTCAAGCGAGTGCGTCTGGCATGGGAATTGATGCAATGATCATTGCCGAAAAAATTTCGTAAAAAAAATAATAGGGAGTGAGACATGCGAAAATCGAAAAACAGCAAGGCGCTTGCCGGCGTCGCAGCGGCATTTATTTGCGCTGCAGCAATTCCGGCCTGGAGCCTTGGTGTCGATACGCTGGAAGGCAAGCACATTCAGCATTGGGTTACCGATGACATGCTGCTGAACGCCGACAAAGACCCAGCGAACTGGCTGATGTACG
>CAYGRH010000274.1:0-4771 GCA_964352165.1 uncultured Hyphomicrobiaceae bacterium
TGCAGGTGTCTGGGATCGGTGCTGATGGGATATGGTCTGCCGTCTACGCCCGCTCCAATGCCTAGGGGGAGGCAGCCGTACTTGAAGAATTCCCCGACGCGATCATTCTTCGTCCATCAATCGTATTCGGACCAGAAGATGAGTTCTTCAATCGCTTTGCAGGCATGGCGAAAATGTCGCCGCTCTTGCCGCTGATCGGCGGCGGTCGCACGAGGTTCCAGCCGGTGTTTGTCGGCGATCTTGGCCGTGCCGTCTCGAACGCCATCGAAGGGGCAGGCACGCCCGGCACGATCTATGAGTTAGGCGGACCGGAGGTAATGTCCTTCCGCCAGCTCCTCGACAAGACCAAAGAATGGTCTGGCCAGTCGGCTGGCTACATGCCTTTGCCGTTCTGGCTCGCTAAGCTTCAGGCGTTGCTGACTTGGCCGCTGCCCAATTCATTGCGACCGGTCACGGTAGATCAGGTCCGCATGCTGCAAGCCGATAACATCGTGAGCGATACAGCTCGCAAGGAGGGCCGCACGATCGCCGCACTCGGTGTTGAACAGCCGCATGCTTGCGGTGCCATCGTTCCCGGCTACCTGGAGCGCTTCAAGCCTCACGGACAGTTCGCGCACTACCGCGGCTGATCCCGGCGCATCGCCGATAAAACACCCAACAAAAAACCCCGCCGTTTCCGGCGGGGTTTTTCTTGAGTGATTCAAGCAGACCCAAACCTGCACTAGTGCACGCTGGCGATCTCGAGTTCGTCACCCATGGCGTGGCCAAGGGCGGCCTGCATCGAGTCGGTCAGTGCGAGTGGTGTACCGTCTGCGGCATGCAGCGCGTAAAGGCTGATCCCCTCGGGCAGACCCTCCAGCGACGGGAACATTTCGTGGGCCTCGTCAGGAGAAAGGGTCTTGATGTAAGCCACCTCGCCGCCGCCAAGTTGCGCCAGCTCGTGTGTGCTGATTTCTCTTTTGATTTCAAGTTCGTTCATGACGCTACTCCTCCAGTCCAGCAAGGCCCCAGGACCAACTTGGAAAGAACGTGGCACGCCATGCCAGCTTTTTCACGGCAGAACGGGGGCGTTCGTCTGCCGGCTGAAAGCATAGCGTCCATCATTGGCCGATTCGCGAGATAAGGCGACCGCGATCCGCAATTGACGTTAACCAAAACTTACACCTGCTCCGATGAGCGTAGCTTTGGTGCAACGGTTTTTCCGATCTCGATGCGGCGCACGAGTCTCTCCGGAGCCAGGCGCACGAGATCAATGGCCAGAAGGCCGTTTGCGAGATCAGCCGTTTTCACTTCGATGCCGTCTGCAAGAACGAAGGTTCTCTGGAACTGGCGCGCAGCGATACCCCGGTAAAGGTACTCGCGCGACTTGTCCTCGTCCTGCTTGCCGCGAACCGTCAATTGCTTGTCTTCGAGCGTGATCTCAAGCTGGTCGCGGGTGAAACCTGCAACCGCCAGCGTGATTCGCAGCCGCTCCGGGCCGTCCTCATCGCCACCGCCGACACGTTCGATGTTGTAGGGAGGGTAGCCGCCGTCCGCGCCTTTGCCAGCGCGGTCGATAAGCCGTTCAATTTCTTCAAAGCCCAGTAACAGCGGGCTGGAGAGCATATTCATGCGTGTCATGTCTTCGAAGCCCTTTTCAAAAGCGACTTTAACCGATCCGCGATCAACACTGACCGGCCCTGGACCGAACCGCATCCAATCAGTGGAGCCCTATTCCTGGGGCCTCCCCCGCGACCTCTCCGGATGAGACGACCGCGAATGCGATGATCGACATATGGGTAACGCGAAAGGCAGGTTCAAGCGCGTTTTCCATCCGCGGACCGAGAGCACCGGAATTCGAGGCAGCCCTCGATCCGGTCCTCGGTACGGCCACGAATTCATGCAGTTCTGACAGCATTGGAGCGGACTTTAAGTGTCCAAATGCGACGCTGGTTGGGGCCTTGTTAACCACGCAACCTTGACGTTCATTTTTTGTGCGCTATATGTTCTGTTATGAAAAAGACATCGAGTAAGAAAGAGTCCTCCGAAGGGGTGAAGTCCCGCAAATGCCTTGTCTGCAAAGACGAATTCGACAGCGAATGGTCGGGCAACAGGGTTTGCAAAAAGTGCCGCGCTTCCGCGTTGTGGCGCCAGGGATCATAAAGTGATCGCGTAGGGGGCCTGATCGGTTTTGAGCCGGTCTTCGGTCATCCTTCGAGTTCTTCCCGCTTCATTTCAAGTTCGAGCCATTGCTCTTCTGCCGCCGCGAGTTCGTCCTGCGCGGCGCTTAGTCGTGCGGTCGCGGCTTCGAACTTGTCCGGAGAGCGGACGTATAGCTGAGGGTCGGCAAGCTGTTTGCCGAGCTGGGCAATTTCATCCTGCAGCTTTTGGAGCGTGGCAGGGAGCGTCTCGAGAGCATGCTTGTCCTTAAAAGATAGCTTGCGAGCTTTCTCCGGTCCTGATCCCGGTGCCCCGCCAGCGTTCCCTTGGCCTGATCCCCCGTTTCTGCGCCCCGGCTTGCCAGATTGCCCGCCCTCTGCTTCTTCGCGAAGTTCGGCCGCCGCCTGCTTGGCCTGCAATCGACGCTGCGCCAGCATGTCGGAATAGCCGCCCGCATATTCCAGCCAATGCCCACTCCCCTCGGGCACGATGACACTTGCCACCACCCTGTCGAGGAAATCGCGGTCATGACTCACGAGCAGCAGCGTGCCGGGATAGTCGGCGAGCATTTCCTGCAACAGATCGAGTGTTTCCAGATCGAGATCGTTCGTTGGTTCATCGAGCACCAGGACGTTCGACGGCTTTGCCAGCGCGCGTGCCAGCATCAGCCGCGCCTTCTCGCCACCGGAAAGAACTGACACCGGCGAACCGCGCTGCTCAGGCTGAAACAGAAAGTCGCGCATATAGCTTGTGACGTGCTTGGCTTTGCCGTTGACGATCACCTGATCGCCCCGCCCGCCGGTCAACGCTTCCGCAACTGTCCATTCGGGGTTCAGGTCTTCGCGCTTTTGATCGAGCACGACGGTTTCTAGATTTGCTCCCAGCCGCACAATGCCGGAATCTGGCAGCATTTCTCCCGTCAGCATTTTGATGAGCGTCGTCTTGCCTGCGCCATTGGGGCCGACGAAGCCAACCCGGTCGCCCCGCAGGATACGCGTCGAGAAATCGGCGACAATCGCGTCTCCCCCATAGGCCTTGGAAATCCCTTTCGCCTCGATCACCAACCGGCCGGAAAGCTGGCCTTCGCTCGCTTCCAGCTTGACGTTGCCTTGCGCCTTGCGATGGGTTTGGCGCGCTTCCCGCATGTTTTTGAGTTCGGCAACGCGGCGCACGTTGCGCTTGCGCCGGCCCGTGACGCCGCCGTGCATCCATTCGTTTTCGCGCGCAATTTTTCGGTCGAGTTTGTGCTGATCGGCCTCTTCTTCTTCCAGCGTCGCATCCCGCCACGCTTCGAAACCCGAAAACCCCTGATCGAGGTGGCGCGATTTCCCCCGGTCAATCCAGACAGTCGTGCGCGACAGATTCTCGAGAAACCGGCGGTCGTGGCTGATTAGGATGAAGGCCGACTTCATCGACTTCAGTTCGCTTTCCAGCCACTCGATGGCAGGAAGGTCGAGATGGTTGGTTGGTTCATCCAGCAGCAGCACATCCGGGTTCGGCGCAAGTGCGTGCGCAAGTGCGGCGCGGCGCGCCTCCCCGCCCGACAGCCGCGCAGGGTCTTCATCGCCCGTCAGTCCGAGCGCCTGGATCGCCATCGTCGCGTGGTGATGGTCATCGGTTGGTTTCAGTCCCGAAATGACAAACTCCAAAACCGTCTTGGCCGAACCGAATTGTGCATCCTGCGGCAGATATCTGATCACGGCGCTGGGGTGGACGAAGCGTTCGCCCGAGTCCGGTTCAACGAGCCCGGCCGCGATCTTCAACAGCGTCGACTTTCCTGAGCCGTTGCGCCCGACGAGGCAGATACGGTCGCCCGGTGCCACCGTCAGTTCGGCCCCGGTCAAAAGCGGCGTTCCGCCAAATGTCAGATGAATGTCCTTCAGCGTGAGTAGCGGCGGCGCCATACGTGTCGTGGTCCTTCAGGGTGCTCGGTGGGTCGATTGTTCGACTTTCGCGCCATGTCGAGCACATGGACGCTCGAATGACAAACGATGGTTCACCAGGCGGCCTGTTTTCTAGGTTGGCAACGCCACGGCTGTTGCACGCGGCCCCACCCTTTGCCACAAATGCTGCCATGAGCCGCAAGTCCATCAACGTCATCTGCCGGAAATTTCCTGGCGCAGAAGTTTCCGACCCCTGGGGCGGCGGTCACGACGCCTGGAAAGTGGGTGGCAAGATGTTTGCGTGCATCGGCGCGATTACACCGGGCGTGTCGGTCAAGACCGACAGCATCGAGACGGCACAGATGCTGATAGATGCAGGCGTCGGCAGCAAAGCGCCCTACTTCCACCGCTCATGGATATTGCTGCCCTTTGATACGCCGAACGACGAACTCCGCCACCGCCTTACGCAGTCGTACCTGATCATCCGCAAAGGTCTAACGAAGAAAACCCAGGCCGCACTCACCCCATTCGAGTAGGCGAATTATTTGGCCACTTATGTTTGAGGATTACGGGTCTTGCAAACTACGCGCGTGCGGCCGGCTCGCGGAAATAACAAGAACTGCAAACCCTGGTAGGCAGCCCGCGCGACCGCCCCACATCGGTTTACCGAATGTGGACCCAAAAAAGAGTCGCAAAGCGGTGGGCATCCGAAGGCACAATCAGGAACGGTGGAGGTGAGATCACTTCGA
>CAYGRH010000275.1:0-4764 GCA_964352165.1 uncultured Hyphomicrobiaceae bacterium
AAAGGTCGGACAGGAACATCTGGGCTCCGCATACCTGGAAATTGAGGGGCAGACGTGAAAGCGTTTCAGCTCGGGTTTTTAGGGGCTTGCTCAAGCAGCTTCACCAGCGGTTCGCTGCCATTGTCGATCGCCGTGATCGACACCTTTTGACCGGGACGCACGCGCAGCGTTCCGTCAGAAACGACGTGCTCGCCGGCTTTCAAGCCTTCGAGAATTTCGACTTCTCCACCGACGCGTGCTCCAAGTTTTACATCGCGCTTTTCCGCCACAGGCGCTTCGGCATTGCGATCAACGACAAGAACGTGTGTGTCGCGACCATGAGGGATGATCGCCCGCTCAGGTAACACGACGGCTTGCCGCTCGTTTTTCAAGACTTCGACGGTCATCAGAACGCCAGCCTTCAGCACCCCGGAATCGTTCGGGATCATCGCCCGGACCGTGATCGAGCGCGTTATTGGATCCACACGGCTGTCGATGCCGGAGACCTTGCCTTCAAACACCCGCTCGCCGTACGCCTGGGCCTCGGCAATGACCGGCAGGCCGACGCGGAGGGTGGACAGGAACGTGGCAGGCACCGAGAAATCGAGCTTCATGACACTGTCATCATCGATGGTGGTGATCACCGTTCCCGGCTCGACGAGTGCTCCGACACTGATGCGGCGAAGTCCGACGACCCCGTCGAACGGGGCGACGATCTGGCGGTCGGACAGGCGCGATTTGCTGGCTTCGTGTCGGGCGATGGCCGTTTCGTGGTTGCGCCGGCGCTCAGACAAAACCGCCTCGGAGCTGACGCCGCGCTCGGCCAATGGGGCTACGCGATCGAGCTGATCCTTGGCCTCGCGAACGGTTGCTTCTGCTTCCTGGAGCTGCGCCAATTCTTCAGCACTGGTCATTTCTGCGAGCACTTGGCCCTTCTTGACCTCCTGTCCGTCCTCAAAATGCAGTGCCGTGATGGTTTCTGTGACCTGTGCGGTGACGGTGACGGATTCGTTGGCGCGTAATGTGCCGAGGGCTTCGACTCTATCGACGAGTTGCTTTGAGACGGCTTCGCTCAGAATGACCGGCGATGGGCCTGCCTGGGCTTGAACCGGCTGGGCAGGCCAGCCAGCAAGAGATGCCAACGTTAGGCAAGCTGCCATGATCAGACCGGTCACGGCTGTAGGGAATTGCGTTCTCTTCGTCATCTTCAGACGGCCTCCACCCCCTAAGGGGCTTGTTTCAAAACCCATCGTTGCCGGCACCGACAAAGCGTCCATCGGAGACCTGCGAAACTGCGGCATGCTTACGTGCCCTGAAAGCAATTGAGCACGCCTTCATGATTAAGTAGGGGTCTTTGTCCCTCGACTGTCTACTCCCGTTTGCAGCGGTTGGTTTCGATTAAAAAGTCTTTGGATCTTCAAAGCCCCGTGATCGGCTGAGTGGCAGTCAAGCCAAATCAAGGAAATTCCGGGAAACTACTTCCGCAACGGTTCGATCTCTGGAACAGATGGTGTCGTGGGCCCGACCCTCGCTCTTCAGATGAAGGCGGTTTCGCGGATGCCCCTAGTCCTATGTGATGGGCATTGAGCGCATCAAAACTCGCTCCGAGCCGAAATCAGCGGCCTGCGGAAAACTATTTGGTTGCCGGGAGACAGATGAAAATGAGTGACATCACCCGGCGCAAGGACGAACACCTCGATATCGTATTGGGCAAAAATGTCGCGCCTGACCGGGCAACGACCGGGTTCGATGACATCGATTTCGTTCACAACGCCTTGCCGGAAATTGCTCTCAGCGAAGTCGACCTTTCCACGACTTTTCTTGGACGCGCGATGTCCGCACCCCTGCTCATTAGTTCCATGACAGGTGGGCCAGAGAGGGCCGGGTCGATCAATGCAGCGATTGCCGAGGCGTGTGGCGCACTTGGCATTGCGTTCGGAGTGGGTTCGCAGCGTGTGGCGCTCGAGACGCGAGATAGCGGCGGGTTTGGCAAAGACCTGCGCGCCCGGGCGGGCCACGTTCCGATCCTTGCTAATCTGGGGGCAGCCCAATTGCGCGAAGACGGCGGCGTTAGACTTGCCATCCGCGCAGTCGAAATGATCGAAGCAGATGCCATCATCATCCACCTTAATCCGCTGCAGGAAGCGGTGCAGCAGGGCGGGGACACGAACTGGCACGGCGTACTTCGTTCGCTGGACGTCTTGGTGCGGGAAAGCCCGGTGCCGGTGGTTGCCAAAGAGGTCGGCGCGGGGCTTTCGGCTGACGTGGCGAAGCGTTTAACTTCTGTCGGCGTGCATGTCATCGATGTTGCCGGCAGCGGGGGCACAAGCTGGGCCGCGGTAGAGGCGGAACGCGCGTCAAGCGCACATCAGCGCGCCGTTGCCGATGCGTTTCGCGACTGGGGTATTCCAACAGCGAGGGCCGTCGTGGACGTGCGCAGGGCTTGTCCTGAGACCGTCATCGTCGCGTCTGGTGGCGTTCGAAACGGCATCGATGCAGCAAAGGCAATCAGGCTGGGAGCCGACATCGTGGGACAGGCGGGGGGCGTTCTGAAGGCGGCACTTGCCGGTCCGGAAGCTCTGAGGGCCCACATGCAAGTGACGATCGACCAGCTTAGGATTGCGTGTTTCTGCACCGGGAGCCGCACCCTCCAGGAATTGCGGATGGCTCATATCACCTCATCTGATCGCTCACTTGAGCCGTAAGGATCAAATAGGGGTTAGGGTTCCCAAGTGACTTCTGCGCCGGGCTGCACATTGGCGCGGTGGGCTGAACTGGAGCTATTCGAGGTTGAAATGCTCAAGAAGCTGATGACGACTGCGGCTGGCATAGTTTCGCTTGTGACATCTCCCGGGATTGTGACTGCGGACCCGGCGGCGCAAAACAATACGGCGCATGAAATCACGTTCGATGCGATCGACGGCAAACCGATGCCCTTGTCGCAATTTGCAGGGCGTGTCCTGCTTGTCGTGAACACGGCCTCGTTGTGCGGTTTCACCAAGCAATACGAGGGCCTACAGAAGCTTTGGTCCGAGTACGAAGCCAGAGGTCTCGTGGTGATCGGCGTGCCATCGAATGATTTCGGCGGACAGGAACCCAAGAGTGAAGGCGAGATTGCCGAGTTCTGCCAGGGCGCCTTCGGCGTGACGTTTCCTTTGACGGCCAAGGTTCATGTCACGGGTGGAAATGCCCATCCGTTTTATGCCTGGGCCCGCGACGTGATGGGCGAGGCGGCTGGCCCGCGCTGGAACTTTCACAAGTATCTCGTTGGAGGCGACGGGAAACTGGTGTCGAGCTTTGCTACTCAGGTGAAGCCCGATCATCCCGAGTTGATTGCTGCGGTGGAGGCCGAATTGGCCAAACTGCCAAAGCGCGAAGCGGCTCTGTCTTCGCGCGCTGTTGGCGAAACTGAGCGCCCATGACGCAATCAGAGGCTTCACACTCGGCAGCAGAATCGGCCTCTGGAACGAAGACCGGAGCGGTCGAAGTTTTCTATGACGGAAGCTGCCCGCTTTGCATTCGCGAGATCGGATTTTATCGGCGTTGCAAAGGAGCTGAAACCATCAACTGGGTTGATGTTTCGGACCCGGAGACGGCGGACGCCATTCCTGATCTTGACCGCCAAAACGCAATGGCCCGATTTCATGTGCGTTCTGCTGACGGCAATTTGATGAGCGGCGCTGAGGCGTTCGCAGGATTGTGGAAGGCCTTGCCGGGCTGGAAAACCGCTGGAGCCGTCGCTGGTGCCTGGGGCATTCGCCACGCGCTTGAACTCGGCTATCGCGGCTTCCTGAATTTCCGGCCGTCACTACAAAGGTTTGCGGGCCGGCTCGAGCGCGGAAAAGCTGCCGATGCTCACAAGGACACCAAGTAGGCGCTTACGATCAGCGACATTGTAACGACAATGGTCAGTGGGAAACGCAAAGCGGGATACCACGACGGCGAGACTCCGCTTCTGACGGTCAAAAGGTCGAACGCCAACAGCGCGCAAAATGCGGCAGCCATGATGAGGAGTGCTACCGCAGGCGGAGCCAGTATGAGCGCGAACCACCCGATGAGAGCGGGCAGGACCGATAAGACGTAGCCCAGATGTGCATCGCGCTTTTGGCCTGCGGGTGCGCGCATCGCCAGTCCCCATTGCACGCCTCCCATGAAGGACAGGATGATCGCGGCATAGGTCAACTGGGCCTGCACGGCAGCTTCCCTGGAAGCTAGCAGGGAAGGTATTCCGGGACCAGGCCACGCGCCTGAGAGCACCCACGTCAACCCAACGAACGGCAACAAGCCTGCAAGCCCCAGGAACCAGACTGCCGTTGGCACCGACTTGATCGCTGGTTCAGTGCGCATGGCGTTGACGTCCCTGCCTAGATTGTCGGGCGCAGCCTCCCTGGCCGCCAGTGAGGGGTGAACGGTGCGGCTTCCGCGTCCGGATCAATTTATCGGACGCGACCTTCCGCAGGAGTGGACAAAGGGCAATTCTGAGCAAAACGACCTGGACTGAATCAGTTTTTAAGGAGTTATTTGCCAATTCATCGGACAAATAGCGGTGCAGTGTGTTGCGCAATTGCGACATTGGAAAATCAGAACTTCCTTTCCTGCAATCAGTGTCTGGTTCAATCCGGTCTTCGGGTTGTTCGGACACCGCAAACACGGCACAGTGCGGCAAGTTCGTTCGTTGACGTTCTCGCCGCCATTTTGAGCCCGAGAGTAATTGAGCGTCACCGCCCTCACCAACGACGCAGCTAAACAGGACTTTTCATGATGACCAGCCATCGCTTCGTGCGC
>CAYGRH010000276.1:0-4752 GCA_964352165.1 uncultured Hyphomicrobiaceae bacterium
GGCGTGAACCGGTAGGGAAATTCTGAAGATCCATCGATCCAGCCAATACACGCAGCCCCATCGACGCAACCCGGACCCCGACCCAGCACCTTTCATTCGCATGATATGTATTATGGAAAATATTGATTGGTCAGCCAAGCGTATCATTATGATACAATCAGCTTGAAACCTGGCCGACGTGACGCTCGCTCAAGATTGTTTTTACGGCCGACGTCCTCCCCTCAGGATCACCCATCGGACAGCCGCCGCGGACAAATTCTCTCAAGCGACGGAGCGCGGCGTTTCACCGTCGCGCTCCTGATCCAAGTCTCACTCAGGCCCCCGCATCAGCTACCAGCCTTCAGCTCGACGCCTTGCCCTCGCCTGCCTTGCCCTCGTACTTGTCGGCAACCAGCTGGTTCAGCAACCGAACACCCCAGCCCGAGCCCCAGCTCTGGTTGATGTCGGTGCGCGCGCCATCCATCGCCGTGCCCGCAAGGTCAATGTGCGCCCACACGGTGTCTTCCTTGACGAACCGCTTGAGGAACTGGGCAGCCGTACACGCTCCGCCCCAGCGCCCGCCGAGATTCTTCACGTCCGCGTTCTTGGAATCGATGAGCTTGTCGTAGTACTTGCCCAGCGGCATCCGCCAGACCTTCTCGCCTGTCACCTCGGCCGCTTCCATCATGTCGTCAACGAGCTTGTCGTTGTTCGAATACAGCCCGGCGTACTCCTTGCCGAGCGCGATCATGATGGCACCCGTCAGCGTCGCGAGGTCAACGACAAGCTGCGGCTTGAAGCGCTCCTGCGTGTACCAGAGGATGTCAGCCAGAACGAGCCGGCCTTCTGCGTCCGTGTTGAGAACCTCGATCGTCTGGCCCGACATCGACGTCACGATGTCGCCGGGGCGCGTGGCATTACCCGACGGCATGTTTTCAACGCAGCCGATGACGCCGATGGCATTGACCTTCGCCTTGCGTTCAGCCAGAGCGCGCATCAGGCCGACCACGCAGGCAGCCCCGCCCATATCGCCTTTCATGTCTTCCATGCCCGCAGCAGGCTTGATCGAGATGCCGCCGGTATCGAACACCACGCCCTTGCCGACGAATGCGACCGGCGCTTCCTTGGCGGACTTCGCGCCTTCCCAGATCATCACCGCAACCCGCGATGGACGCACACTCCCCTGCCCGACGGCGAGCAGCGAATTCATCTTGAGTTTTTCCAGCGCTTTCACGTCGAGGATCTCGACCTTGACGCCGAAATCTTCTAGCGCCTTCGTCCGCTCGGCGAACTCGACAGGGCCAAGCACGTTCGCCGGCTCGTTCGTCACATCGCGCGAAAAGTTCACGCCGTTGGCGATGGCTTTGTAGGCAACAAATGCGGTCTCCGCCTTCTTGGGCGAGGCACAATGGATAACAAGCGTCTCAAGGCCGTCCGGCTTGTCCTCGCCGTTGTCATCGCCATTGGTCTGCTTGGTCTTGTACTTGGCAAACTTGTAGTGGCGCAGTTGAGCACCGAAGGCGATGATGGCTGCCACTTTCTCAGCGGCAATCTCTCCGCCTTCTTCCCCGGGCAGCTCGACGATAATGCTGGCGCTTTTGACTTTGCGCGCGCAGATCTGCCCCAGGATGTGTCCACCAAGCAGCGTCCAGTCCTGCTCACTCTGATCGGCCACTTTTCCCGTTCCCGTCAGGATCAGACGCGAGACCTTGAGACCGCGCGGCGCGAGCAGTTCAACCGAGCTTTTGGCCTTGCCCGTGAACTCCGCCGCCTCTGCCGCCTTGATCACGCTGCCGTCAGCCTTCTCGTCCAGCGCAACGCCTGCCGGCGTAAGGCTCGGACCTGGCCCCGCCAGCAACACCGTGACCGCCTCAGGCGCCTGCTTCAGTGGGGCAAAGACGACGTCGATGCGGTTTGCTGCGGACGTGCTCATAAAGATTTATCTCCTACCGGGTTGTGTTCAGGGTTCGCACCGGGCGCTGCCAGGCGAAGCGCACTGGTCATTACGGCTTGATGCCATACCGGCGTCGTCGTGACGTCAGCACGCATTTGAAATTTCAAATCCTGATCTGGAAGTCACTTAGAAGGACGAACCAGACTTCGGGTTCGCCAAACCTCATTTGACGATCCTTCACTTGAGGCTTGCAAGCCACGCTCGTGTATCAGCGCGGACATTAGTCGCTTCGATGCCCACTGTTCAAGCCGATTGCCTGATGTATCGTTGCCCAATCCGAGGGCCTGCGGGCTGTGGCACGCCGGTGACTGTTGCAAAACAACCAACAAGCAGGTCACAGAATTCAACCCAGATTTGGCCGCAACCCTGACCTGAGCCGAATTTCCGCCACCGTGCTGTGGGAGCCGGGTAGTGACGATCTTTCCAACCACTGGCGGCCCCAAACGGGAGAACTTGGTTTACACCTCAGCTCTGGTTAGCAATCCCTGGCCAATGGTCGTTGCCTATGGTCGTGGCCAACAATCCCGGCTAACGGCCTCAGCGAGCAAGCAGCCCATTGTTCGGTTACCGGCGCACAGCGCGCACCACTCTCGTCCTGGAAACGCATGTCGATCTTTTTCCGATACATTTTCAGGCAGGCCGCAGGATCGCTGCTCTTGATTCTGACGTCCCTTGGCGGTGTCGTATGGATCGCGCTTGCCCTTAAACAGCTCAACGTCGTCACGTCCCAGGGCCAGGATGCGGTCACACTCCTGAAAATGACAACGCTGGCGCTCCCCAACCTGCTCGCCATCATCGCGCCGTTCGCCCTGCTGATCGCCGTTATTCATACGCTAAACCGGCTCAACTCCGACAGCGAACTGATCGTCATGACGGCTTCTGGAGCGACCGTCTGGACCCCAGCCAAGCCTTTGCTTTTGTTGGCTTTGCTGGTCACTCTCGCGGTCGGCTTCGTCAATCACATCGGTATGCCCTGGTCGCTGCAGCAATTGCGCGAATATATCGTCCAGGTGCGCACAGACCTGCTCAGTCAGGTCATCCAGCCGGGCCGGTTTTCGCAGGCGGAATCAGGCCTCACCTTCCATATTCGCGAGCGCTCGCCCAACGGAGACCTGCTAGGACTAATCGTTGATGACCGCCGTTCGCGAAAGGAACAGCAGGCCTACCTCGCCGAGGTCGCCCAGATCGTCAAACAAGACGGTACCGCCTATATCGTGATGACCAACGGCCACATTCACCGCCGGGCGCGCGGCGATGACGCCGCCCAGATCATCGCGTTTCAGAAGTACATCGTCGACCTCGATCGGTTCGACAAAAAGGAGGCCGGCAAGTTCGACCTTAAGCCGCGCGAGCGCTATTTCGACCAACTCGTCAATGTCGATGAGAGCGACAGGTTCTACAAATCCCAGAAGGGCCAGTTCCGCGCTGAGTTGCATGAACGCTTTGCCAATCCACTCTATCCCCTCGCCTTCGTATTAATAGCCCTGGCCACTGTCGGACAAGCTCAGAGCACACGCCAGAACCGTAACGAAAACATGATCATAGGGTTTTTAGCTGCCGTCGGCTGCCGCCTGACAGGTCTGGCGGTCAACAACCTTGTGGCCCTCAACGCATCTTACGTGCCCTTGCTATACGCCATCCCGGTTCTAGCCATCGTACTGTCCCTCTTCATGATCTTCCGCAACGCCTCCCCTCGCGCCGGGCCGACACTGTTTGAGCGCATCGGCGACCTGTTTGAACCCCTGATCGCCAGACTGCCAGCCCTGCCGTTCCGTCGAACAGCGGGCGTTGATCTTGCAGTCGCACCACCCGCCGCAAGCGCTATGGGTCAAGCACGCGGCGCAATAAACCGCGGCAGACAAGGCCAGCGGGGCCGCTCATCGTGATCGGACCCACACTTCTAAGCCGCTACGTCGCCATGCGCTTTTTCACAGCGATCCTGGGCACATTCCTGATGTGTTCGCTGCTGATCTTCATGATCGACTTCGTCGAGCTGCTGCGGCAGGCCGGAAAATATGGCAGCGTGCCAGCTTGGCTGCTGGCATGGATGACCATCCTTCGCCTGCCCGCCTACACCGAATTTCTACTGTCGTTTGCAGTCCTCGTCGGCAGCATCTCGGCACTATTGCTCTTGGCGCGCAAAAGCGAGCTGACCGTGATGCGCGCCGGTGGAATGTCGGTGTGGCAGTTCATCAGACCAGGCCTGATTGTCGCCTTCGCGCTGGGCGTGTTTGCGGTTGCCATTTACAACCCGATTGCGGCCGCCGCCCGCGATGAAGCCGAAAGCCTGTTTGCCGAAGCATTCGGCCGCGACGCCAACCTGCTGCGTGCAAAAAGCGGTGATTCCTGGCTCAGGCAGGATGGGCGCGATGGCAATTCGGTTCTCAACGCAGCCGCTGCCACCAATCGCGGGCTCTCCCTGAAAGGCGTCACGGCCTACGTTTTCGACAAGGACGGCAAGTTTTCCGAACGCATCGATGCTGAAAGCGCCGAGCTCGAAGATGGCTACTGGCGGCTGGCGAAAGCCTCGGTCGCAGCGGTGGGCCGTGCACCTGAAAACTACGACACCTATCTTCTGTCGACCTACCTCACCCCCGAACGCGCACAGGACGCCCTGGGCACGGTCATTTCAGTGTCCTTCTGGGACCTGCCGGGCTTGATCGAAGTTGCTGAAAAAGCAGGCCTTTCCACGGACAAACTGCGCATCCAGTACGAAATGCTGCTGTGCCGTCCATTTCTGTGTCTGGCGATGGTTCTTTTGGCAGCCACTGTGTCGTTGAGGTCATTCCGGTCCGGAGGCATCCAGACTATGGTCCTGA
>CAYGRH010000277.1:0-4719 GCA_964352165.1 uncultured Hyphomicrobiaceae bacterium
ATAGTTGCTGGGGTCATCGGGCTCCTGTATGACTCTTTCGTGCCGAGTCGCAATGGTGCCGCAAAGGCATCTTAGCGCTGGCGTTATCGCTGCGAGTTCCGAACTTGTGCCTTATGCAGCGTCGGAGACGGCCAATGGCTTTCAGGCTTAAATTTGCTCGGTTTGCTTGCGTTGCGCTCGCCGCGTCGCTGGCCGGCGGCTGCTCGCCGGGAGATGTGCAACTCGAAGGCAAGGTGTTCGATGCGCTGGGCGTTTCGGGAAACCAGGCTCGGCGCGATACGCCTGAGGTTGCGGCCCGTTCTCCATTGATCGTGCCGCCGTCACTTGAGCGTTTGCCGGAGCCTGGCACTGCTCAGCAGGACCCTAACGAGGGAGCGCTGGCGGCGATCAACGATCCGGACCGCGCGAAAGAGGTCAATGAAGTCGAGTTGGCCAAGGCTCAAGCTGAATACTGCGAAAAACACTATGTGCCGGCTAAGGCTTTGAATGCCCCTGAAGCTGATTCGATTGCGGGTCCCGCTGGGCCGTGCCGACCATCGGTGCTCAACGCGATCGGCTGGGGAAAGCAGTAAGTCGGTTTTACCCGAGGCGCATCCGGGGCGCGTATTGGCCATCACGCGGCATCACGATTGTTCGGTTGGTTTCCTCCCGTCTGTCAGGATTAATGGGCGTTTTTTGCTCTCCGGGGGAGACGCGACGAGTTCATCGCGCCTGACATCTCAAATCATGGACACGTTGTCATTTGACACTTTGCGGTCAAAACCGATCTTCTGCGCTACGCCCTTGATGCTTCGCGCAGCCAATATGGCTGTCCAGCGAGTTGATCGGAGTGCGCGGTGGTATCGTAGTCTTCACACGTACCACGCTTAGAAATTCGACAATCGATACGGATCGAGGATACCGATGGCTTCAGACTTTGGGGTTCCAAACGTTGGCCTCAGCCGCTTTAAATGGCACGTCCACAGCTTCTTGATGGTGCTCATGCTCGCAATTTCCCTGCCTGTCATCCAGGCCCGCGCAGAACAGCCGGTTGAAACATTCACACTCGACAACGGCATGAATATTGTCGTGATTACAGACAACCGTGCGCCGGTGGTCACGCACATGGTCTGGTATCGCGTTGGCGCGGCAGATGAACCCCGCGGCGTGTCGGGCATCGCTCACTTTCTTGAACACCTGATGTTCAAGTCGACCGAAAAGATCCCGATGGGCGAGTTCTCCAAGATCGTCGCCCGGTTGGGTGGTCAGGACAATGCATTCACCAGCCAGGATGCCACTTCCTACTTCCAGCGGATTGCCAAGGATCGACTTGGCGATGTGATGGCGATGGAGGCTGACCGGATGGTCAACCTGCGGCTTACCGAAAAAGAGGTTCTGACCGAGCGCAACGTGATCCTGGAAGAGCGCCGTTCGCGGATTGAAAACAATCCGTCCTCGCTCTTGGCCGAGCAGATGGATGCGGCGCTTTATCTTGCGCATCCCTACGGTATCCCGATCATCGGCTGGATGCATGAGATGGCTGAACTCAGCCCGAAAGACGCGATGGACTTCTACAAGCTCCATTACGCGCCCAATAACGCAATCCTCGTGGTTGCCGGCGACGTGTCTGCTGCTGAAGTGCGCAAAATGGCCGAGGAGACCTTCGGCAAGGTTGCCCGCAACGATGCAGTTGGTGCCGAGCGCAAGCGCGTCAAGGAACCTCCGCACCTGAGCCCGCGCCGTTTGGAGCTTAAAGATCCGCGCGCCGGTAAGCCGTCGGTGTCGCGCTACTATCTCGGGCCGAGCTACAAGCGGGCAGAACCGGGCGAAGCCGAAGCCCTCGAGGTCTTGATGAAGATCCTGGCGTCAGGTTCGACCAGCCGGCTCTACCGCAAGGCCGTCGTCGAAGACAAAGTCGCATCGAATGCCGGTGGCTGGTATGCGGGTGATGGCTTCGACAGTGGAAAGATCTCGCTTTATGGCATTGCAGCCGACGGGTCGGATCTTGATGCGGTCGAGGCGCGATTTGACGAAGTGATCGCGACGATCCAGGCCGAAGGTGTGACGGATGCCGAACTCAATCGCGCGAAGAGCAAGCTGACCGCCGACTACATCTACGAAAGCGACAGCCAATCGACTTTGGCGCGGCGATACGGCTGGGGCCTGGTCGTCGGGCGGACGATTGCCGACATTCAGGCTTGGCCGGAGAATATCCGCAAAGTGACTTCGGACGACGTCAAGGCCGTCGCGATCAAGTACCTCGATCTCAAAGCTTCGGTGACCGGGCGGCTGCTTCCGCTCGCTCCAGGTGCGGAGGCCAAGGGTGCTGCGCCTGCGTCCGCCACCAGTAACTCGCGCGGTTGAGCCGCAACCTCATCAAAGGTGTTATTCATGACGTCTGCCCCTTCAAACGTCAGAGCAGCGGCGGTGCGGTCAGCGCACGGCCAGGCGGTACTCGGATTTGCCGTGCTGTTTCTACTCGCCCTTTTCTCATTCATGCGACCGGCACAGGCTATGGAGATCAAACAAGTTAAAAGTCCAGGCGGAATTGAAGCCTGGCTGGTGGAAGAACATAGCGTTCCGTTGATCGCGCTGAGGTTTGCTTTTGAAGGCGGCAGCACGCAGGACCCGGAAGGCAAGGAAGGCGTTTCCAACTTCCTGACGGCGATGCTCGACGAAGGTGCGGGCGATCTGGAGTCGAGCGAATTTCAGGAGCGCATGGAAGATATCGCCATGCGCATGAGCTTCGATGACAGCCGCGATAGCTTTTACGGGAATCTGGAAACACTGACTGAGCGGCGCGATCAGGCGGTCGAACTGTTGAAGCTGGCGATCACCAAGCCTCGCTTCGATGAGACGGCGGTGGATCGTATCCGCAAGCAGCTCCTGGCCAGCATCGCCTATGCCGAACGCGATCCCGACCGTGTGGCCTCCAAGTCCTGGTTCAAGACGGCGTTCCCCGGCCACCCATATGGTAAGTCTGCGCAGGGCAGCGTCGAGAGCATCGCCGCGATCAAGCGCGAGGATCTTGAAGCGTACCGCAGCCGGGTGTTTGCGCGTTCCAACCTCAAGGTTGTTGCTGTCGGCGACATCACGGAAGCGGATCTCGGCAAGCTTCTCGATGACGTGTTCGGATCGCTGCCTGAAAAGCCTTCTCTCGTGAAAGTCGCCGATACCCAGCTTCCGGCGGACGGAAAACTCGACATCATCGAGATGGATGTTCCACAGTCGGTTGCTATTTTCGGCATGGGCGGATTGAAGCGCAAAGACCCGGACTTCATGGCGGCGTTTGTTCTCAACCACATCATCGGCGGGGGTGGTTTCTCGGCCAGATTGATGGAAGAGGTGCGCGAGAAACGCGGTCTGGCGTACTCGGTCTACAGCTATCTCAGCCCTCTCGATCACGCCGCCATCTATCTTGGCAGTGTGGCGACGAAGAACGAATCGATCGCGGAATCGCTAAGCGTGATCAAGGACGTACTGAAGGACGTTGCCGATAACGGGATATCGCAAAAGGATCTCGACGACGCCAAGCAGTATCTGAAGGGATCGTATGCGTTGCGGTTCGATACCAACTCGAAGATTGCCAATCAGCTTTTGGGCATTCTGCAGGAGGACATGGGGATCGATTACGTCGACAAGCGCAATGGGCTTATCGATGACGTGACGCTGGGTGATATCAAGAAGGCTGCGGGACGGTTCTTGAAGCCCGATGGCCTTATTGTGACGGTCGTCGGTAAGCCTGTCGGGCTGAAACCTCAGGGCTAGACGGACGTTTAGATCCAAGGGGAACGCCCTGTCGGCAGGTCCAATCGGCTCGTAAACTGAACGATGGCGCCGCGCGACTTCTTCGGTCTCGGTGCCATTGTTCGTTTTGCCGGAGCGTCTTGCTGCGTTTTCGGTGAGGGCGGGGACCGATCACTCCGTGCGCCGCCATAACCTTATTGTGGGCTGAGATGTTGGCTGTGAGGTTGAATCCGGGTAGGCACGGGGACTGTGCGTCTGGGACTGTGTGCCAGAGCCGCCGGGAATTCAGCAACAGGATCAGATTGCAACCATGTCCAGTATTGATGCCACGAACGGTGCGAACGCCGGAAAGCACGGCAGGCCGGATGCGCCCGTGAGCTATCAGCAGTCGGTTGCGGGCTGCCTTGAGCCGGCGATTGGCGCGCAGGGACTGACGTCAGCCGAACTTGGGCCGTTTACCGCGAAGTCGGGAGCTGGGCTGGCACGGCTGGCAGAAGCCTACAGGCAGGGCTCGCTTCCGCTCTTGCACCTTCCCGATGAGACCGCCGATATCGAAGCGGCGGAAGCGGCTTATATCAAGCTGGCAGACGGCGCGCGCACGATCATCTTTTTTGGTACCGGGGGGTCGGCGCTGGGCGGGCAGACATTGGCCCAGCTTGCTGGCTGGAACATTCCCGGCCAAGCGATACCGGGACAGCGCAAGCGTCCGCGTACCCGGTTCTATGACAATCTCGATCCGGGAACACTTCAGGGTGGGCTTGCCGATCTTGATCTGGCGACCACGCGATTTGTCGTGACGTCGAAGTCGGGCGGCACGGCTGAAACGCTTGCGCAGGCGATTGCTGCATTGTCGGCTGTCGATGCCGCCGGGCTCGGTGACAAAGCGAGCGGGTTGTTTCTTGGCATTACCGAGCCCGCGAAGGAGGGCGTCAAAAACGGCCTTCGCGATCTGTTCGCTGCGCGCGGCATTCCGATGCTGGAGCATCACACGGG
>CAYGRH010000278.1:0-4714 GCA_964352165.1 uncultured Hyphomicrobiaceae bacterium
TCCATGGCGTTGCCCGCGCATTTCAACGACCGCGCCTGCAAGACGCTGCCAAGCGACAGCACCGCGATATCCGTCGTCCCACCGCCGATGTCGACCACCATCGTGCCCGACGGTTCGTTGACTGGAAGGGCAGCTCCAATGGCTGCAGCAACCGGTTCCTCGATAAGATAAACCCGGCGCGATCCCGCCGACAATGCCGTCTCATAGACCGCGCGTCGTTCAACAGGCGTCGCACCAGCCGGCACGCAGATCAGGATCCGCCGCCTGCGAAACCCCATCGCGGTCTTCGCCCGCTTGATGAACTGCCGGAGCATTTCTTCGGTCGCAACGAAATCGGCAATCACACCGTCGCGCAAAGGACGGATCGTTTCGACATTTTCCGGCGTCCGCCCGACCATCTGACGGGCGCGCAGCCCAACCGCCAGAACCTCGCGCACACCACCGACGTTGCGCACAGCAACAGCCGACGGCTCATCAATGATGATGCCGCGGCCCACCACATGCACAAGCGTGTTGGCGGTCCCCAAATCGATAGCGATATCGTCGGAAAATACGCTGACCACGTCCGATCCGCACCTGCCCGGCAGCGCCGGCCCAAAAACAACGCCGGACCATTCCGGACGCAAAACTCCTAACAGACGAAAGCAACTCTCGTGCCGGACGTCTTAACCCGCGCCGGCGGTTGAGGCCGCCAATCCGCCTCCTGCCCGCTCCGAACACGGTGAATTTTCGGAATTTAACGAGCTTTTTGAATAGGGTATACACCCTGCCCGCGTAAAAACACTCGTGTGCTGGCCGAGACAGCGAGTACGCCAAGGCCCGGGGTAACCGGAGGGATCACCCTTCCAGAGATAGGCCACCGCAATTGAGGCAGGGACAGGTCAACCCGGACATCGCAAGCTGCAATGTTAAGCTGTAACCCGCGCATCCAGGGCGAAAACGGCAAACAGCCAACGCGCGATGGATCCGAAGATCAATCGCACGTTGGCTGCCGCCGCAGACCATCACAAATCGCCGTCAGATTCGACAAATCAGACAGCCGCCTGAGCCCTCGTCTGCTTTTCGCGCTTAACCATCAACTTGTTGACCGCAGCCACATAGGCCTTGGCTGAAGCCACCATCGTATCGGTATCAGCCCCGCGGCCCGTAACAGTCCGGCCGTCTTCTTCGAGCCTGACGGACACTTCTGCCTGCGCATCGGTGCCTTCCGTCACGGCATGAACCTGATACAGCGACAGCGTGCCGTTGTGAGGCATCATTTCCTTGATGGCATTGAAGGTTGCATCGACAGGCCCGTTACCGACGGCCTGGATTGTCTTGTGCGTTCCCTCAATATCGAGTGTCAGCGTCGCCGACTGCGGCCCCATCGTCCCGGCAATCACCGTCAACGCGACGACCTTGGTGCGGTCGTGCATGTTGGAGATGCCTTCATCGACCAATGCCTCGATGTCCTCGTCGTAGACGTGCTTCTTGCGGTCTGCCAGCGTCTTGAACCGGTTGAACGCATCCTCGAATGCATTCTCTCCGACGTCATAACCCAATTCAACGAGCTTGGATCGGAATGCCGCCCGGCCAGAATGCTTGCCCATGACCAGCGAGGTCTTGGCCACCCCAACTGATTCAGGCGTCATGATCTCGTAGGTCTGCGTATGCTTGAGCATCCCGTCCTGATGTATCCCGCTTTCGTGCGCAAACGCATTCCGTCCAACGATGGCTTTGTTGTATTGAACTGGGAAGTTGGTCACCGCAGAGACAAGACGCGAAGCCCTCGCCAGCATGGTGGTCTCCACACCGGTATCGAACGGCAGCACATCACGCCGCGTCTTGAGTGCCATCACAATCTCTTCGAGTGCGGCATTGCCCGCCCGCTCGCCGATCCCGTTGACCGTGCATTCGATCTGCCGTGCGCCGGCGCGCACCCCCGCCAGCGAGTTGGCGACCGCCATGCCCAGATCATCATGGCAATGCACCGAGAAGATCGCTTTATCGGCGTTCGGCACGCGCTCGCGCAGCATCGAAATCAGCGCGAAGTATTCCTCCGGCACCGTGTAGCCGACCGTATCGGGAATGTTGATAGTCGATGCGCCCGCCGCAATCGCAGCTTCGACACAGCGGCACAGGAAATCGGCTTCCGTGCGCGTGCCGTCCTCTGCGCTCCATTCCACATCGTCCACGAGATTGCGGGCCTGCGACACGGAGCGTGTCACCAACTGCAGGACCTCTTCGGGTTCTTTCTGCAGTTTGAACTTCATGTGCACGGGCGACGTTGAAATGAATGTGTGAATGCGCGGCTTGACGGCCCGGCGCACAGCCTCGCCCGCCCGCGCAATATCCTTTTCCGCCGCACGCGCCAGCCCGGCGACACTGGCCTTCTTCACCCGCTTGGATATTTCACTGACAGCCTCGAAGTCGCCATTTGAGGCAATCGGGAACCCCGCTTCGATGATATCGACACCCATCGCATCGAGATAATCGGCAACTTCCAGCTTTTCTTCAAACGTCATCGTTGCGCCGGGGCATTGCTCCCCATCGCGCAGCGTCGTGTCGAAAATCAAAACGCGGTCTGCGTCACTGGATTTTGTGTGTTCAGGTGCCATTGTCATGGTCGGTTCGTCCTCGGAAATTCTTATGCGCGCTTAGCGCCTGCCTTCTCTAGATCAGCCCGGCCGCATCAGAGGCAGGCGGGCAATCGCTCCCATATGTTCGCAGACAGCTCCGCGCCGCCGCTAGAATCCCCTGAGCAGTGGCCATGGCAAGAAGCCATGACAGCCCCGCGCTCAGGGGCCGATAAGGAGAAGGTCGTCGAGAGGAAGAGCACGCACCACCAGCCCGCCGGCAACGGATGCCCGGGCATACGAGAAACAGGTCGGATCGTTCAAAGCGCCCACAGCGGAGCCCGCCTTCTCATTCGGTTCAAAGCGTACTGTTTACAGAATAAGACAAGAAGCTTGCCAAATTGCAAGTGCGACGTATGGCACGCGCCAAATTCCGCCGCGGCGTTGCCCGCCAGCAAGCGGCCTCGCATCCGCCACGCCCCGCCAGCCAAGCCACCCGGCAGGACACCAAAAAAAACTTCAGACCTCGATTGTCCCCTGACAAACCCGAACCGCACTCCCGCCAATCCGTACCGCATCAAGCCGACCAGCCTTGATGATCATGGAGACTGTAATGTGGCTCGGCCGACCCATCTCATAGCCTTGCTCGATGACACGCTTGTTCAGCCCATCCTGCAGGTCATCGAAGTGGTGCACCGCGCCAGCAAGGCAGACGGCCGCAGCCCCCGTCGCCGGATCCTCAGGAATCCCGGAGGACGGCGCAAACATGCGCGCATGGAATGCAGAGGTGTTGTGAACGCAGTTGCGCGTATACAAATAAACCCCGACCAGCCCCTGCTCCTCGAACGCATCAGCCCAGTGGCGCGCATTGACATGCGCCCGTTCGATGGCCTCCCGGGAGCCAACCGGAATGATCGCGAAGGCTGGCCCGGCAGCAAAACAAGCAGGCTTATGGTTCTCAAAACCGATTTCATTGGGGATCAGCCCGAGTGCTGCCGCCAATCGCTCGACCGGCGGCAATGCGCCAGCTTCCTTGGGCAGCTTGGGAGCGTCGAATTCGGCGAAGGAAGCCCCGTCCGACTTCAGCCGCACACCCACACGAACCGTACCTATCGCCTGCTCCAAAGTGACGATCGCGTCCTGCTCACCATTGACATTTGGCGACCTGAGCCCCGCCAAAAGGATCGCAGTCCCCACTGTCGGATGCCCAGCAAACTTCAACTCATTCAGTGGCGTAAAAATTCGAACCCCCGCTGAGTGTGCCGGATTTTCAGGCTTGGATACGAACACCGTCTCCGACAGATTGAATTCGCGCGCGATCTGCTGCATCTGCTCGCCGCTAAGCGCATCAGCATCCAGCACAACCGCCAGCGCATTGCCGCCGAACCTCTGGGTCGTGAACACATCGAGCGTATGAAAACTAAGTTGCATATTCCGAATTCTTCCCCCTGGGGCGTAGTCGATTCAAATGAAGCACACCCGGTTCACTTGAAACGTTGCCCGCTCCTTCAATCAAACAAGTGCCCCAGCAAAACGCAGGTTGGCGAAGGGGCTGGTTGTCGGTATGCGCGAAAACCAACAGCCCTCTTCAAGGTAACGCGCAGCCTATGGCGCGGCGCACATTGCCCCAAACAATCAGCGCCGCAAAGCTCCGATTGTCAGCGCTACTAGATATTGAAAGCGCGCGCACTCCGGCAATCTCATGTAAAGACGTGCCCAAGCAGAACGCGCGCGTAGGCTGCAAATGCCTCATCACCCGCATCAGGCGGACGGGTAATGATGACGACATCGGCAAGCTCAGGGTCTTTTTCCTCGGCGATATGCGCCAGCATTCTTGCCCGCAAATCTTCGGCTGGAAGCTTGGAGCGATACTCAGCCGCGACGGAAATCTGCCAGCCCAGCCGCGTGAGATAGAAGCCAGGCTGCAAGTCCATCCGGGTAGCATCAAGCCCCGTCTCTTCTTTGACTTCGCGCGCGATGCTGGCTCCGATGTCGATTGACCCATCCGCGCCAACATCGCGCTGATCGATGAACCCGCCAGGAAGATAAGTCAGGCCGGAATTGATGTGGCCGAGCGTTTGCCGGCCCAACACGACATGGCCTTCAGCCCAACGCAACAACGGCGCACCAAAACCATCCCAGACGCCGGCTGCGGGAGA
>CAYGRH010000279.1:0-3766 GCA_964352165.1 uncultured Hyphomicrobiaceae bacterium
TTTGCCAGCACGTCGTAAGTGAGGGGCATCGTCTTGCGGCTGGGCAAGCCCACCGTCGCAAACGGACGCATCGCGATGGCGGCGTTCCTGATCGGCGGCTTGTTGATGGTTTTCTTCGGATCGAAGGATTTGTTTGCGGCCGTCGCGGTATCGGGCACGGCGTCGATGTTCCTGGCACCCGTCGTGTTCTTTTCGCTGTGGATGGGCCGCACGGACATCCCGGTGTGGAGCTATCTCGTCGCGTTCTTTACAGCGATGGCAGCGGCGATCCTCTATTTCACCGAGTCGTCTGGGTATTCCGATCTTATCGGGCCGATGACGGGGCTCAGCCACAAGTATGCTAAGCTGCTGTTTTTGTCGGGCATGACGCTCGCCATCGGGTGCGGGGCGTTTGCCATCGGCATGATGATGAGCGGATCGACGCGCGGGGGCGAACCGGCAGTGCGCGGGGCTTGATAGCAGTCGCGCTTGACGGCAGTGCGTTCGCTTCACAACGGGGCTGACGCGCCCGGCTCATGTGGAGGGATCTCCCTCACTCTCCGTGTTTTTTCTGGGCTGGACCGAGGTGGCTTTGCCCTCTGGATTTCGCCAGATCGATCTGGCGCTGCCGTTCGGCGGCGCGCGCCTTGGTGGCGGTGTCGGCTTCGCTTTCGCAGCGCGCGCAGACGGCTGCGGCATACCCTCCCCTGCCCTCTCCCGTCAGGAAAGGCTCGCGGCAGGCCGAGCAGAGCTGGTAGGGGCCAGGTTCAAGGCCATGCCCTACGCTGACCCGCCGGTCGAAGACGAAGCACTCTCCCTGCCAGAGGCTTTGCTCGGCAGGCACGGTTTCCAGGTATTTCAGGATGCCGCCCCTGAGGTGATAGACCTCTTCGAGCCCCATATCCTTCATCAGCGCAGTTGCCTTTTCGCAGCGGATACCGCCGGTGCAGAACATGGCAACGCGCTTGGGCCGGGTTTCGGCGAGCATGGCGCGTGCCCAGGCGGGGAACTCGCGGAAGGTGTCCGTTTGCGGATTGATCGCGCCTGCAAACGTGCCGATAGCCACTTCATAGTCGTTGCGCGTGTCGATGAGGATTGTGTCCGTCTGGGAGACGAGGTCGTTCCAGTTTTCGGGCTCGATGTAAGTTCCGACGGTCTTGGTGGGATCAATGCCGGGCACGCCCATCGTTACGATTTCGCGCTTCAGGCGAACCTTCAGGCGGGTGAAGGGCATGGTGTCGGTCTGCGCCTCCTTGACGTCGAGGTCGGCGCAGCCGGGGAATTCGCGGATGTGCTTGATGACCGCGTCGATGGCTTTGCGTGTGCCTGCAATCGTGCCGTTGATGCCTTCGTCGGCCAGTAGCAGCGTGCCGCGAACGCCTTGGGCATCGGCAATGGCTTCAAGCGGTGCGCGGCGCTGTTCAAAGTCGGCAAGCGGGGTAAAGCGATAAAGCGCTGCCACGACGAATGCGTCGGGTATGGACTGATCGAGGTTCAGGGTTGTATCGCTATCTGGCGTTGTCATTGGAGCAACTTCGGTTTTCGTACATTTCGCAGAGGTGTTTGGCATTACCCATAGCGATGAGCGGCTTGGCGCTCAATGGCTTGGCTGCTAAAACGCCGTTCGATCATAACGCCTCCAAGCGTATTGTCTTTGCCCCATGGCTCAGCCTTTATTGGTTCAAGCCCGTTTCTCGAAGGATGCCCCGATGACAGAGACCGCCGCTGAATCGGCTGCCCGTCAGGAGACTGCCGCCCTGATCCGCCGCTACTTCGATGCCTTTAATGCAGGTGACAGCGAGGCCATGATTGGATGCCTGACCGATGACGTCGTGCATGACGTCAATCAGGGCGAGCGCCGGGTCGGGCTCGACAAGTTCCGGGCCTTT
This sequence comes from uncultured Hyphomicrobiaceae bacterium, assembly GCA_964352165.1. Classification (GTDB taxonomy): domain Bacteria; phylum Pseudomonadota; class Alphaproteobacteria; order Rhizobiales; family Hyphomicrobiaceae; genus CAYGRH01. Next base: position 1,869 of record CAYGRH010000279.1, read on the forward strand.
AATGCTCGAATGGATCATCACTACAAGGAGCAGCTTGAGGGCATCGTCGTGATGGTGTCGCGGGACGGTAGGCGGGCTGCTGCCGAGTTCAACGTCCAGGGCAAGTACCTCAATACCGATCAAGGTTTGCCGGATGCCAACGGACAGACTTACGCGCTGCCGGCCGGCACGTTCTTTGACGTGCGCGATGGCAAGATTGCACGGGTCACCACCTACTACAATCTGACCGAATGGATTACCCAGGTCGCAGGCTGACGTCTTGATCGCCTGGCTGGGAGTTGCGCCACGGCGTGGCAGTCCGGTTTGTATCGGTGCGGGATGGGACCGTGGAAGAATTGCTCCGAGGAGAATTGGCTTCATGCTGCTGACGATGCTCAAATGCAAATTGCATCGGGCGACCGTTACGGAATGCGATCTCAACTACGAGGGATCGATTTCGATTGACCGGGATCTGATTGCGGCTGCCGGACTTCTGGTCAACGAGCGGGTCGAGATCTACGACATCGATAACGGGCAGCGATTTGCCACCTACGTCATCGAGGCACCGGCTGGTTCCGGTACGATCGGTTTGAACGGGGCGGCAGCCCGGCTAGTGTGCGTCGGCGACAAGGTGATCATTTGTGCTTACGCGCAGATGGATGAGGCCGAGGCCAGAGCATTCACGCCCAAGGTTGTCATCTGCGCTGACGGCAACGCCATCAGTAAAACGATGCCCAACGATCCCTTCCTTGCGGAACCTCCTGCGGCGGCAAAACCAAAGGCGTCCAAACCTTCCACGGTCAAGGTTACGTCATGAGCCTGCATGTCGAAGTTCTGTGCGGCAGGGACATTGTCTCCGTGCTGCCGGATGTTGCGCGGCTGAGAATGCAGGTGTTTCGCGACTGGCCGTATCTCTACGACGGCACCGAAGACTACGAGCGGACTTATCTGGCGAAGTTTGCGGAGGGTGCTGGGGCTGTTTGTGTCATCGCGCGTGATGGCGATCAGGTCGTTGGGGCTTCGACTGCCTCGCCGATGCTTGAGACGGACGAGGAATTCAAGCAACCCTTTCGCGCGGCCGGGTATGACCTTGGCAAGGTGTTTTACTGCGGCGAGTCTGTTTTGCTTTCCAGCCATCGCGGGCACGGCCTGGGGCATCGGTTCTTTGACGAACGTGAGGCACACGCAAAACGGCTGGGCGGGTTTGATGTCTCCACGTTCTGTCGGGTCGTGCGGCCTGAGGATCACCCGGCCAAGCCCGCGGACTACTTCGCGCTGGATGGGTTCTGGACGAAGCGTGGTTATGCGCCGCGCGATGGGTTGGTTGCGCATTATGCTTGGAAGGATATTGACCAGGCAGACGAAACGGAAAAACCGCTTCAGTTCTGGGTGAAACAACTATGAGCATGGGTCCTGACAGGTTGCGCATTGCTTCGGCCCAGTACCCGATCGATCAGCCCGAAACCCTCGCAGCCTGGCAAGACAAGGTCGCGCGCTGGGTCGCAGACGGTGCCGCAACGGGCGCGCAGCTTCTCGTGTTTCCCGAATATGGCTCAATCGAGCAGGCCGCCGCTTTCGGTCCAGACGTGTGCGACGACCTGCAGGTCACATTGCACACGATTGCCGAGATTGCAGGCGAGCGCGTGGCTTTCCATTCGGATCTCGCGCGCAAGCATGGCGTGCACATTCTGGCCGGCAGTGGGCCCGTGCTTGGTGAGGATGGCGCGTTCCGCAACGGCGCGCAGCTTGTCACGCCTGACGGTGGGGTGGGTGAGCAGACCAAATGCATCATGACGCCGTTTGAGCGGAACTGGGGCGTGCAGGGTGGCGAACCTTTGCGGGTCTTTGACACAGCCATTGGCAGGGTCGGCGTAGCCGTCTGCTATGACTGCGAGTTTCCGCTCCTGGTTCGCGCGATG
>CAYGRH010000279.1:3776-4680 GCA_964352165.1 uncultured Hyphomicrobiaceae bacterium
AAAAGGTCTCCGGCTTCAACCGCATCAAGACGGGGGCGCGGGCGCGTGCTCTCGAAAACCAGATCGTCGCGGTGACAAGCCCCACCATCGGAGATGCGCCCTGGTCTCCAGCCGTCGACATCAACGTGGGTGCTGCCGGGATCTACGTGCCTTCCGAGCACGGGGTGTCCGATGACGGTATTCTCGCCGAGGGCCGTTTGAATGATCCTGGCTGGGTTGTGGCCGACGTCGATTTGGCGGGCCTGCGGAAGCTGCGGACTGCCGGGGAAATGCGCAACTTCACCGACTGGTCCGAGCAGCCGGGGGCCGTCGACCGGCTGCCCGGGGTTGAACTGGTCGACCTGCGCGCCCGTGTGACAGCAGGCTGAGTCGACGCTTCAAGCTGGAAGGCGTTAATCGACGAGTTCCCAGGTAACTGTGACGCTTGCCGACAGGGTCTCTGATCCTGCTTCGACGGGCACGGACTCCATCATCTTTGCTGCACGCGCATAGGTGGGACGCGGTGGCCCGGAATACCCGCTGCCTTCGGCAATATCCAACACCTTGCCGACGCTTGCGCCTGCGGCTTTCGCGTACAGTTCCGCACGGCGGCGGGCGTTGGCGATGGCATCGGTGCGGGCGGCATCGCGCAGCGTTTCGGCTTTCGAGACTTCAAACGACAGCCCCCGCATCTGGTTGGCACCCAGGGTGACGGCACGATCAAGCACCTGCCCCAGGTTTGCAAGATCGCGGACGAGCACTGAAACTTCGTTTGAAACCTGATAGCCGATAACGACTGGAGGGCCTTCGCGGCGCGGCTGGTTGTCGTAGCGCGGTGAAATATTGAGGTTCGACGTCTGGATGTCGCGGGCCTCGATGCCGGCGTCCTTCAGGCCTGCAATCAGCTTCGTCATCGTTTGCGAAT
>CAYGRH010000280.1:0-4650 GCA_964352165.1 uncultured Hyphomicrobiaceae bacterium
TCCCCGATCAGTCTCTGCGCCAAATCCGCCCGCCGCTGACCTTCGCCTTTTGCTGAACCTGTGGGATCTCCAGACGCAGCGCCAGCCCGCGATTTGATAAGGCCCGCCAGCCGCTCCATCAGAAAACCGAAAAATACTTCGAACCGCTCGTCAGCCGCCTGCGGAGCCAGTTCCTCCGCCAGCGCATGCACTTTGCCCCACCGCAACCGCGGCAGATCGGCAAACATCTCATCGACCCTCTGAGCCAGTTCCAGCCCGCCAAGCCCCTTGAGACTGAGCGCACGGCGGACACTTCCACAGCTCAGCCCGACCAGCTTTTCGAGTTGCCCATCCTCCGGCGTCTCGTCTTCAACAGCCGCGATCGCCTGACGCACAGCCGCCATCTGATCGGCCGGCGAAGGCGCGGTCAGCTCCATGCGCCGGCAGCGCGACCGGATCGTATTCAGGAGGCGCCCGGGCTGAGAAGAGATCAGCAGGAAAACCGTGCGTTCAGGCGGCTCCTCCAGCGACTTCAAAATTGCATTCGCCGCGTTGACGTTGAGCTCATCAGCGCTGTCGACGATCACCACACGCCAGGCATCATCCGCGCCGCGGTGACTGAGAAAGCCGCGCACGCGTCGAACCTCGTCGACCGGAATGGACGACATGAACCGCTTACCCTTGGGATCATACGGTCTCCGGATGACGAGAAGCCCCGGGTGCGATTGCGATAGGACCTGCCGGCCAGCTACCGTCTGTGCGCCGACAGAAAGGCTATCGCCGAATATGTCTCGCTCGCCCGCCTCTGCCAGAACGAAGCGCGCAAACCTGTAGGCGAGTGTCGCTTTGCCGATCCCGGCCGGACCGGCAAACAACCAGCCATGATGCATCCGCCCACCAGAAAACGCCTCGGCCAACTGCCGTTCGGCTGGCCCATGACCAAACAGGCTGTCGGTTTCACGCGGATGAGGAAAGCCTTCCAAGCGATCAGCCTCGGGCATGACCTCCGCATCAGGAACGGCGACCATGCGCGGTGAGCTTGCGCGCGCCATTACCTACAACGCCCCAGCCGACAACCGATCACCCACAGCCCGTCGGATGGCGGCGCTGACATCATCAGGCTCCCCCTTCCCATCGATGACGAGAAAACGCGCGGGCTCTTTGAGCGCATTGGCAAGGAAGCCCTGACGCAGAATTTCATGTTGTTCGGCCTTGGCCGAATCATACCGGCTCATGGCTCCGCGTTCCCGCGCCCGCTCCATTCCAACATCAGTCGGAACATCAAGCAGCACCGTCAGATCCGGCATGTATGGTTGAACCGTGTAGTTTTCGATTGCCGCGATCAGATCAGGCTCGATACCCCACAGATTACCCTGGTAAACGCGCGTGGAATCGATAAAGCGATCGCAGATCACCCAGGCACCGCGCTGTATCGCTGGCGCAATCGTCACCGCTATGTGCTCCGCCCGCGCTGCTGCAAACAGCAAAAACTCAGTCTCCGGCGCGACCGGTCGTTCAGACAAGATGAGGTCGCGGATCTGTTCAGCAAATGGCGACCCGCCCGGCTCACGTGTCAGCACGATTTCCACGCCGAGCGATGTCAGATGATCGGCCAGCGCACGCGCCTGCGTGGACTTGCCCGAGCCCTCGCCGCCTTCGAATGTTATGAGTTTACCGCTCGCCATCCTGCCGCCCGCCAGATCCTCACCGGCCGCATCCAACGGCCCAACGCAGGCCCTTCACCGGCCTGCCTACAAGCGGCTGCCAAATATTGGCCAGCTCTGACACAGGCCAAGCCTCAAATGCCGCTGATGAGCCCGGAGGCCTGTGTTTTCAGCCACCGGAACGCAATATGAATGATGCTGTCAAGGCCCGCGCGGATCACACCGCCTTCCGCGATATCCTCTGCAGCGTAAAGCGGCACTTCATTCACGGCATTCGTCGCGGTTGTAACGCGCAACATCGCGACCTGATCGCCCTTCTTGATCGGGGCTTTCAACGGCCCCCGGTAGATGATCTCACCGGTCAGCTTGGGCTTTGCCGGGAACTTCGGCAAAATCACCTTCATCGTCCCCTGCCCCGTCAGGTTCACGTAGAATTTTTCACCGCCCCACACCCGCGCCGATCCGACCACCGCGCCTTCATCGAAGATCTGGAAGTCCGAAAAATTCCGGAATCCCCATTCCAGAAGCTTCGCCGCCTCCTCCTTGCGTTCGCGCGCCGACCCTAAACCATGAACGACGACAATCAATCGGCGTCCCTCCTGGACAGCCGACCCGGCAAGTCCGTAACCCGAGGCTTCCAAATGCCCCGTCTTCAACCCGTCAGCGCCGATATCGAGCGATAGCAGCGGATTCCGGTTGTAGAACGCATACGGGGTGCGCCGTCCGTCGGGCTGATAAGGAAACTTCCTCATCCCGAAGTAGTGGTAGAACTCGGGATAGGTCTTGATCAGGTACTGCGACAGCTTCGCGATTTCCCGCACGGTCATTTTCTGATCGGGATGCGGCAGCCCTGTCGGATTGCCAAACGTCGATTTCACCAGCCCGATTTCTCGCGCTTCCTTGGTCATCCGTTTGGCAAATGCCGCTTCCGTTCCAGCCATTCCCTCGGCAACAACGATGCATGCATCGTTGCCCGATTGAACCGCGATCCCCTTCAAAAGGTCTTCAATACTGATCTGCTTGCCAAGCCCGGCAAACATCGCCGATGTCCCGGACGGTGCACCACCCGTCCGCCAAGCGTGTTCGCTCACCGTAAAGCTATCTTCAAGCTTCAGCGTGCCGCGCCTTATCGCCTTGAACATCACAGCCAATGTCATCAGCTTGCTCATGCTGGCGGGCGGCACGATCTCGTCTGCGTTGTACTGGTATAAAATAGCCCCGGTTTCGGCCTCGATCAGGATTGCCTGCTTGGCCTGCATCTTGAAGGCTTGCGCATGTGCCAGCGGCACACCGTTCGCCAACAGCAGCACGAAAGTGAGCGCGCCAAGAGCTGCCAACAAACCCAATCTGCCGAACGCAAACCGCTTATGGGAATGCATCGCGTTGAACATGCGCCGCCTGTCTGAAAAACCGAGGAAAATCATAGCGCGAAGTATCGGGTGATCGGTCGGAGGGGTCAATGGTAACCGAGCATCAGTTCACGGCAATCGCAGACAAGTGAGCGCCAGTTTGGCGCAAATTGCCCGCAAACCTCGCAATCACCGCTCAAGCAACTCGCACTGTGGTCAGTTCACGCTTTTGCGATGCATATTCGAACGCCGAACGAGCCGGACGGGGCGCTCTAAACTTCACGCGATTCGCCTTGATTGCCCGGCACTCACCCACCAGAGCGGCTTTGCGCCAATTGCGCCTCTTCGCGGTCGTCCCGGCCATCGAGTGGAGCAGGACCCGCATACGTCACCTTGACGTTCGCGACACCTTTATGCGCGAAACCCAACTCGCGCGCGACGCGGGCCGACACATCGATCACCCGGCCTTTGGCGAACGGACCACGGTTGTTGATCCGCACCATGACCGAGCGGCCATTGTCGATATTTGTGACATAAGCATATGACGGCAACGGCAATGTGCGGTGAGCTGCCGATAATGCCTCCATGTCGAAAACCTCACCGTTCGCGGTCGGCTTGCCATGGAAGTCCTCGCCATACCACGAGGCAACGCCGATTTCCTCATAGTCCGGATCGGCGCGCGGGACATACGTGATGCCAGCGATAACGTAGGGCTTACCGACCTTGTAATAGCCCCCGCCCTTGCGCAAACCGGCACTCAATTTCGAATCGGGAGCAACCGCTCTATCGACGGCACGCGCAACCTGCGCTGGAACCTTGGCAGTCTCGGGCGACGTCTTCTGCTGAACGCTCTCACTGCCTCCCGGCATCCGGTGCGCCGAGACAATGGGCGAGCCTCTCACGTCTTCCCCAACCTGCAGCGTTTGCCCGTCCGGTAGTTGATTGCCCTCGCCGGTTGCCCGCTCGACAGATGATGGCATCGCCACCTGCAACGGAGTGATTGCCGCTGTTTCACTCATCCCGGCAGTCGGTGCGCCCACAGGCCAAGCCTGGCCGTCCGTTAACGACCCCGGCTGCGCCCCGCTCACCGAGCAGCCGGCTGCAACAAAACCGAAGCCCAGCGCCACGAATAAGGTCGCCAGCCCTCGACCTATCGAATATTTTCCAACTGCCAAATCATCCCCCCACACGCCGAATCAAGCTGACCAGCCAATCCTCGCCGCTCCATAGCCTGGAGCCGGTTCATTCACTAGCGGCGCACCGCCACACCTGAGCGGGGACTTTGTCAAAATCTGGATTGAAGCCGGCGCTGGCTCTCTCATTCAGGTGGAAAATCCGTGTTAGATGCCCCTCAAGTCTTCGGCTGAGGCGTTTTTGCTCCAATCCCATCCCCAAATCAGGACACGTCCCGGCAAGCAGGACAGCCTCACGGCTCTCCCAAGCGGGCAAACTGTGTCCAGGCCATCTGCAAACCGGCTGAAAACCACCCCTTGAGATCAAGCGCAACACCGAGTAGTTTCCACGCCTCGCGGCAGCCGAGCGTATGGAACGCTTTGCACAGACGGGTCCAATGCCAAGCGAACGCGCAGGCCGGGCTCGCGCTGTTGGCAAATCGAATTGGAGGGGTGGCCGAGTGGTTTGAGGCACCGGTCTTGAAA
>CAYGRH010000281.1:0-4642 GCA_964352165.1 uncultured Hyphomicrobiaceae bacterium
ATCAACGACGGCATCATACATCTGACGAAGCGCAGCCAGTCGTTTGTCTTTACAGGCATCGCCGAAAAACCCGTCCCCTCCCTGCTTCGCGGATTTTCCGCGCCCGTCAATCTAGCGGTGGAATTTGGAAACGACGATCTCGCGTTCCTGATTGAGAACGACAACGACCCATTCAACCGCTGGCAGGCGGCAAACACGTTCTCCACCAGGGCCATCATCGACGGAGTAAAAACCCTCGAGCGCGGCGAGCGGCTTCGCCATGACGCGACATATGCCGATGCATTGGCTGCAGCTCTCATCGACGAAAACCTAGAGCCCGCTTTTCGTGCCGAACTCCTGAAACTCCCGACCGTCAGCGACATCGCCCGCGAGATTGGCCACGACGTCAATCCGGAGTTGATCTGGCAGTCGCAACGCCAGCTCAACAGGTCGATCGCAACACGCCTGCGCCAATCGCTCGAAACGCTCTATGACGAAATGCGCGACGAGGGCCCATTCCGTGCCGACGCTGGCGCAACCGGCAGGCGTTCGCTGCGCAATGCCGCGCTGACGGTCCTAAGCGCTCGTGGCGGAACAGCCGATCACGAGCGCACAGCCCGCCATTACGAAACCGCGCGCAACATGACCGACGCCGCACAAGCGTTGTATCTCCTGCAAAACGCACCACAAAAATACCGCCAAGCGGCACTCGATCACTTCTATGACCGCTGGAAGGACGATCACATCGTCATCGACACCTGGTTTGCAGCCCAGGCCCAATCGGCCCGCGCGGACACGCTTCGACGTGTCATTAAGTTGACCCGTCACGAGAAATTCCAGTTATCCGCCCCAAACAAGGTGCGAGCGCTGATAGGCAACTTCGCGATGCAGAACCCACTCCAGTTCAATCGTCCTGACGGCGCTGGCTATGCTTTCCTGGCCGATCAGGTCCTGGCGCTGGATCAGTTTAATCCGCAGATCGCCGCACGGATGCTGGGGGCGCTGCGTTCGTGGCGCAACCTTGAACCGAACCGGAGAAAGTTCGCGCAAAAGCAGCTACGAAGGGTTGCAAAGTCCAAAAACCTCTCCCGCGACGTGTTCGAAATTGTCTCCAAAGTACTCGATGAGTGACACTTCCAGATACATCATTTCGCCACGATTTAATCTCCCTCGACACGCGAATCGATATCGGTTGAAGTGAAATCAAGCGATTCGGTATGGGCACACTCCGGGTTGTTTGGGGCACATTGAACTACGACAAATTGAGACGGAGAACGGAATGGCTTGGACAACGTCCGCCGATCCGCGGGGGATTATTTTGTCCGCGCTACGGGGCATGAAAAAAGAGCGCCCGGGCACGAATGGCGTCAATCGCTGGCCGGCCGGCCGCCAGTTTAGACGCGCCCGCTCATCCTTTCTCGATCACTCAGCAGCTCTGTTTGCGGGACCATTTGCCGGCTTGCTCGGCATCCATGCCATCGCCGTCATCGCCGCCATTGCCGCTGTCGAAACGCTTTGGCCCGTGATTGCCCTCGCAGCAACCAGCACAGCGCTGATGCTTCATGTCTTTTCGCGGCACAGCGCACAGTCAACACGTGACGACGGCGACATTATCGAACAAGGCGAACAGGCCAGACTACATAACGGCTCTGCCACGTCGTCCAGTTCGCTGGACCAGCAGTACGTTCACACAGCTTCATTCAGCCGCGTCGAGGGACTTTCCGACGAGCCCGGCAACTGGAGCGAACTCATGCAGCGGGTCAGTCACGAGTTGCGCACGCCGCTCAACGCGGTCATCGGCTTTTCCGACTTGATGCACAACGAGACGTTCGGCCCTCTGGGATCGCCGCGGTATCAGGAATACGCACGCTTCATCCGCGACAGCGGCGATGCACTACTAAAATCGACAGAAGATACGCTCGCCATGACGTCGGCTTTGACGGCAGCCAAGAACCGTCAGGTGTCAGATCCCGGAGCCCAACCTCTTGCCAAGGCAATTGACTCCGCGTGGTCCCGTCTTTCGCAGCGACCGGAGAACGCCGGAATCGAGCTGACCTTGAACTGCGATCAAGACATCGAAGTGTTGATCGACTCAAGACCCCTCCGCCAAATCCTGATCAATCTGCTGTCGGAAGCTGCCGCCCGGACCCGAGGCAACGATACGAGCCAACAGACGGCCATAGCCATCAAGGTCGGCATTGACCACGACCATGTTCAGATCGAATTCGCAACCCCGGCAACCAGTGGCGCCCGGGATGGAAACTCACTCGATCTGTGCGTTGCAAGAGCGCTACTTGAGTTGCAGGGGACATCACTACTGCTGATCGACAATCCTGCTGTCGGCTGGCGCGCCATCACCGTACTTGATCGCGCGGTTCAAACCGACTTCTTCGGTCGCGACACAACGCTGACCGATGCGCGCAATCTCAATCGACCCGCCGATACAGTTCTCAACGTCGCCTGAGCGATCAATCGACCAGATACCGCATCAAGAACTCGCCCGAACCCGTGGAGGAATTAGTCTCGCCGCCGGCGCTTCCCGCGTCTTTCGTGCTGCCATTGCGCATAAGCCTTACGCTCTTCATCCGTCATCGCGCCAACCGCCTTGATCAACAGGTCCGCAGCAAACTTGTGGGCTGTCGAACGTGCAACGACAAGGTCGTTGACAGCCGAGGCAAACACCTGCGCATCGAATGGTTCTGCGCCCAATACATCATGGGCAGCCCTGCGCGCTGCGCGTGCCTGCTTGCGCTGGTCGCGAAATTCACTGCGCGAGCCTTTCACAATTCCCTCGAGAACGTCGCGCCGGTCGGCTGGAAGACTGCGCGCAAATCGAACAATACCGAACGCCTGCCGATGATCTTCACCCGCACCGTGACCACGATGCCCCCGATGCCAGAAGGCACCGGCAAGCGCGCCGATGACGAGAAGATTTACAGCCACCGAGACAATCAGTAGCGTCCACAGCCAGCGTTTGAAACCTTTCTGAGGGGCACCACCCGTGGCAGCCGGATCGGTCTGGCTCATATGACATCCTCCTCAAAAAGATCGGTCTGCTCATCGAATAGCCCGTCCGCTTGAACTGCTTGATCCTCAAGGCCCGCGATAACGTCGATCGCAGGATCAATCCAGCCCGATTGACCCATCACGACACCTAGTCCCAGACAGGCGACGAGGGCAGCAGCCGCAGCCCACGTTTCAAGTTTATGGCGAACCCGCCCCCGATTAAGAATGACCACGTTATTGGGTTTTGCTTCATCAACCGGCCCGGCTTCAACCTGGCCATCGCGGCCACGCGCTGTTTCATGCTCCAGAGAGACCGCAGCAACCGCGCGCGCCGCAATCGCTTTTGCGGCAACGTCATCGCGGGGCGAAGCCATCGAAATCAATGAATCCAGTGCCCGCGCTTCCTTGACGAGACGTTGCGCGCCAAGATCCCCGGCAAGCAGCGCAGCATGTCTCTGACGCACTTTCATAGGCCACCGGCTGACATCTCCGCCGTACACCTCAAGCGCATGCTCCAGCGCCGTGTAATCCGCGCCGCTGGCATCGCCGGTCTTCCTGAACTCGTCTGTCATCTCAAAAATCCTGCCAGCCCCAAGCCACTAAGCATCCTCATCCACCCCCACCAAACCGCGCCACGTCGTCTCAAGCCGCGACTTCAACCCCCGCCTCGCGCGCGCCAGAAGTGACTCAGCGGCATCCTCACTGACGGCGAGGCTCTCGGCAATTTCTGCCACCGAGAACCCCTCGTGATGGAACAACAACAGCGCCGACTTTTGCCGTTCCGGCAATTGATCGATCGCGGCATCAACGACTTGCTTGCGCTCGCGATCCTCAATCTCACTGTGCTGAACCGCAGGCGACACCGTGTCCGGCACCTCGTCCACCACGTCGAACTTTTTCGCACGCCGCTGCCGGTCGATCGCCAGATTTCGGGCGACCCTTTTCATCCACGGCGCAACGCCTGCTTCGGAAACCACGATGTCATCGCCCATCCGCCAAAGCTTGATCAGAGTTTCCTGAACCACGTCTTCTGCTTCCGCTTCATCCTTCAAAACAGATCTGGCAACGACAAGCAAAGCTCTACCGTGACGCTCGGCAATCGTGCGGAAAGCATCCACATCGCCTCGTCCAATGCGCCCCAGTAGTTCGCTCTCGTCACCGTCCTGAACCAAAGCGCTCTCTCTGTGATGACGATCGAGGCACACAACCATCCGACAGCCTGGATCAAATCCTTCAAGAAATTTCCGGCTCCCGAGCCCGACATGAACCCGGGAGCCGGCATAGTTGCCTAATGGATGCGCGATTATTTCGAACGCGTCCAGGCCTTGGCGGAACGCGGTGGCAGATCCTGCTCGTCAATCATTCCGTCACTGTTGAGGTCCACCATTCCGAAGCGTTTGCGCGCCTTGGCGACGAACTCTTCGCTGGAAATGGCACCGTCCTTGTCAGCATCGAGCACATGCGTCATGCGCTTGACCCAATAAGCGGCTCTCTCACTGTCGCTGCCGTTCATTTCCGTTGGAACGACAACGCCGTCACCATCTTTGTCGAGCATCGCAAACCGCTTACCGCTGCGCTCCAGGGCCTCTTCCAGACTGCGCACGTTGTGCCAACCGAGCTGACCACCACGACCGCGCTTGCCCTGCCGCGATTCGCC
>CAYGRH010000282.1:0-4625 GCA_964352165.1 uncultured Hyphomicrobiaceae bacterium
CTTTGAGACCCTTCGCGCCGTGCTCGGCGGGCGGCAATCGTCGGTATTCTCGGTTCCAGCCCGAGCCAGCGTGGCTTGCCACGACTACCGCGAAGCCTGTGCCGTCGCCTTCGAAAACTCCGAGCCGGCGCGAAGGGTCTCAAAGCAGGCCTTCAATCTCTTCGGCAAGATCCGAGAGGTGGACCGGCTTATGACATCGGCATTGCAGGAGCGCGTGGTGGAGTGCCATCCCGAACTGGCGTTCTGGGTATTAAACGGCCGCCAAGCTCTTGATCTGCCAAAGAAAGCTAAATCCAAACCCAATCCTGCTGGCCTGGAGTTGCGGCGCGGCCTGCTTGAACGTTCGGGTTATCGGGCGTCATTCTTGACGTCCGGTTTGGCAAAGGCCGGTTGTCTGGCGCGGGACGCAGGTCCGGATGATTTCCTTGATGCCGCAGCAAACGCCTCGGCTGCCGCGAGGATTGTTCGCGGTGAAGGGGTGCTCTTTCCTGATCTGCCAGCGCGTGACGGTAAGGGTCTGAGGATGGAGATCTGGGGCTAGCCCGGGCCACTACGCTGCGCGTCGCCATCCATCCTTGGCCAGGACATGTGCGGCGATGAAACCCAAACCGCTTTGCGGCATGGCCATTGATGGAGCGAGCCTCAGCAGGTATGAGCTAGGTTGCAAATTTATCCGAGCCGGGAAGGTTGGATTTTTTCCGGCCTCAAGCCATGCGCCGGATCGTTGTTCTTCCTGCCCGCCAGGGATTCTTGCGAACTATCCATCGCCAACAACCGCCGATACGAGAGCAATCAAACTCATGAAAAAGACGAAGCCGACCGGAGCCCTCAGCTTTATTCATCACGAAGCTGCAGGCGGCCTCATCCTACTCTCGGCCGCGATTTTCGCATTGGTTTTGGAAAATTCTCCGTGGCGTTGGATTTACGACGCGCTGCTCGGCACTCCGGTGACAGTCCGGATCGGGGAGCTCCTACTCGACAAGCCGTTGCTGCTTTGGATCAACGACGGCTTGATGGCAATCTTCTTCTTTCTTGTCGGCCTTGAAATAAAGCGCGAACTGCTGGCAGGCGAGCTATCGACGCCGCGTAAGGCCCTGCTTCCGGCCTTTGCCGCGGTTGGCGGTATGCTGGTTCCCGCGCTGATCTATGTGGCCGTCAACATCAACGACCCGGTCGCACTCAATGGCTGGGCTATACCTGCTGCCACCGACATCGCCTTTGCCGTCGGCATTCTCGCGGTCCTAGGCTCTCGCATCCCACCCGCGTTGAAGGTCTTCCTTCTCGCTGTTGCGATCATCGACGACCTTGGCGCGATTCTGATCATCGCATTTTTCTACACCTCCAAGCTTTCGCTGGTGGCGTTGGGTTTGGCCGCAGTCGGCACCGTGGTTCTGATAATCCTGAACCAGCGCGGTGTGAGGACAACCGCGCCCTATGTTCTCGTCGGCATTTTCATCTGGGTTTGCGTGCTGAAATCCGGTGTTCACGCAACGCTTGCAGGCGTGATCACTGCATTGGCCGTTCCGCTCTATTCGGCTTCGGGCAGCACCCACGACGGACTGCTTGAAAAGCTTGAGGAAGCCTTGCACCCGTGGGTGACTTTCCTCGTGCTTCCCCTGTTCGCCTTTGCCAACGCCGGCGTTTCGCTCGAAGGACTGACCGTCGATAAACTGTTCGGGGCGATCCCGCTGGGCATCATGCTGGGTCTCCTGGTCGGTAAGCCAATCGGCATCTTCGCTTTTACCTACCTTGCCGTGAAACTTGGCCTCGGCGACCGGCCGGACGGATCAAGCTGGCCGCAGATCGTCGGTGTCGGTTTTGTCGCGGGCATCGGCTTTACGATGAGCTTGTTCATCGGCATGCTGGCGTTCCCTGATCCTGCTTACGCGGCTGATATCCGGCTTGGCGTTCTGTGCGGATCGATCGCTGCGGCGATCATCGGCTACATCATTCTGCGGAGCGTTTCCGGCGACGCTGAGCAAAAGGTGAGGGCGGCCTAGCGGCGACCCTTGAACGAGAATTGCGGGCGCGCAGGACCATCGGTGCGCCCGCTTCTTCGCGTGCCGATGAGTTGCGTATTGCTGAAATGGGGATGAAGTGAATGGCGGGCGTATTCGATCTGGCGGCAGCAAATCTCCTGTCGCCGATGGTGCTGTTTTTCGCGCTCGGACTTGCTGCTGCTTTCGCGCGCTCGGATCTCAGCATTCCCGAGGCCGTCGCCAAGGGCATGTCGCTTTATCTGATGATGGCCATCGGCTTCAAGGGCGGGGCGGGTGTCGCCGCGCACGGCATCGACTTGAAGCTCACGCTGGCGCTGATCGCCGGCATTATCCTTAGTGCTGCTATTCCGCTGATCGCATTTTTTATTCTGCGCGCCGTCAGCGGGTTGTCGCGGGTCGATGCAGCCGCGATTGCCGCACACTACGGCTCGATCTCTATCGTTACATTCCTGGCGGCCACGCAGGCTCTCAACGGTGCAGGCATCGCGCATGAGAGCTTTATGGTGGCCGTTGCCGCCGCAATGGAAACTCCGGCGATCTTCGTTGCCTTGTTGTTGGCACAGCAGGGCCAGGGAGCGGCGTCGGCGCATGGGTCTCCCGGACTTGACCGCACGGCACTGCGTGAAGTCGCGCTGAACGGGTCTATCGTCGTGCTGGTGGGCGCTTTCGCGATCGGCTGGATTACCGGAACGGAAGGTTTGAAATCAATCGAACCCTTCATTGTCAGTCCGTTTAAAGGCGTGCTTTGCCTGTTTCTTCTGGACATGGGACTGGTGGCAGGGCGCGGCCTCAGGGAAGGCTCGAAAAACCTGACCCTGCCCGTTATTGCATTCGGGCTTTACATGCCGCTGATCGGAGCGGTGATGGGACTGGGGGCAGCTCTGGCAGTCGGACTGTCGCCGGGCGGCACCGCGTTGATGATCACGCTCGCGGCCAGTTCGTCTTATATCGCCGTGCCGGCTGCGATGCGTCTTGCGTTGCCCGAGGCACAGCCTGCAATCTACCTGCCGCTGTCGCTCGGCGTAACGTTTCCGTTTAACCTCACGATCGGTATTCCGATTTATATCGCACTGGCGATGAGCTTTACGTAGAGCATTATCATCCGACAAGTTTTCAAGGTGCCGCCCCATGCAGACGTTCAAGAAAAAGCGGATCGATATCGTCATCGAGGCGCCCATTCTACGCCGCCTCCTGTCCTTGTTCGATGACATCGGAGTTGTCGGCTATACCGTCGTGCCGGTGCTCGCTGGCGGAGGAAAAAGCGGGCCCTGGCAGAGCGAAGGAATGGTCGGCGGGGCTGGCCAGTTGCGCAACGTGTTCGTGATCATCGATGAGGCGCGCGTTGATGAAATCCTGGAACCCGTGTTTAGGCTCGTCTCACGACATATCGGAATCGTTTCGCTGAGCGACGTGGAAGTCGTGCGCGGTGATCAATTTTCCTGAGCAAGGCCATTATTGATCTCACGCGCTGGTTGCGCTCCGATGGGGCGGTGCTCGCACCGGGTCGCTTTGCTCCCGGGCCATTTGGGCCATTTGTGGAGTTCAAACAATCTCGGTCTGTCTGCGCTCAGAAAACCTATATTTTCGAGCTGTATCTTCTCGTCTTGAGCCCGTCGGGATCCAATCCGCTTTTGGCGATTTGCCGCTGGCGCGCAGCGGGGGACTGTACCTTTTCGAATATGCGGCGCATTAAACAGGATGCGACGAGACGAAAAGTACACCTAAGGCACGGCCCCGAATGAGCGAACATGATCACTCTCACGCACACCGCGAAGCACACGCTTTCCCTCAGACTCTCAGCGACCGCTACCGGCGCTTCCGTTTTGGAAATTTTGGTCCGAACATCGAACACTACACGCGGCTTGCCGCTGGCGGTCAAAACCCCGAAGTCATGGTCGTTTCGTGTTGCGACAGCAGGGTGATGCCCGAGACGATCTTCATGGCCCTGCCGGGCGAGCTGTTCGTCATGCGGAACGTTGCCAACCTGGTGCCACCGTTTGAGACGGAGGGCATGTTCCACGGCGTCAGCGCGGCTCTGGAGTTCGCGGTGCTCAATCTTCGCGTGAAGCACATCATCGTCTTAGGCCATTCAGGGTGCGGCGGGGTCAAGGCCGTGCTCGACCGCGGATCGGCCGAAGAAACCACGGACGGCTTCATTACCAAGTGGATGTCGATGCTGGATTCCACCCGCGAGAGAGTGCTGGCGGATGCCGGCGATGTTTCGCACGATCAGCAGCTGACGGCACTGGAACACGAAGGCGTGCGTACCTCGTTGGCCAACCTGCGGACTTTCCCATGTGTGAATACGCTGGAAGGCCGCGGGAAACTCGCGCTGCATGGGGCGTATTTCGATATCGCGGCGGGTTCGCTTTATGTGCTCAATGAGGGGACGGACCGGTTCGTCGATCCGTGAGTCGTTGCAACTGGCTGCATTGGAAACAACGCTCGATATCAGCTTCCCGCGCGGGCCTTCTCTATCGCGGGGATCATCTTTTCCCGGAGGCTCGCTTCGCTGATCGGGCCGACGTGCTTATAGACGATTGCGCCCTTGCCATTGATCACGAACGTCTCGGGCATGCCGTAAACACCCCATTCGATGGCGCCCCGCCCGTTGGGATCAACGCC
>CAYGRH010000283.1:0-4619 GCA_964352165.1 uncultured Hyphomicrobiaceae bacterium
GTCTTTGTGCGTTGATGGCGTTCGCGATCTACACGCTGCCATCAGGATGAAGACGCGAAGCGGACGGCGTTTGCCCATCGAGCGAAGTGCCGAGTGGCGTAGCGCTGCCTGCGTTGGTCGCGTTCGTCGCTTGCTTCAGCCTGCCGTTTTGGAGCCTACCGTTCTGGCTGAACGCGAAAGCCAGAACGAAAAGCAGCGACTGCAACAGTACGATGCACGGGCCGGTCGCGCCGTCGATGTGGAAACTTATGAACGTCCCACCGATGCATGACGTTATGGCTGCCGCCGCTGCAATCATCAACATCCGGTCGAAGCTGTCGGTCAAAAGGTAAGCGATGGCGCCAGGTGCAATGAGCATTGCCACAACAAGGATGATGCCTACGGCTTTGAGGGAGGCCACGATGGCCAACGCCAGAAGAACCAGCAAGCCGTAATGAATGACGCGGACGGGAAGGCCGATGGCGCGCGCATGCAGGGGATCGAAACAGTACAGCAGCAGGTCTTTGCGCTTTGCCAGCACAATCGCGAGCGTACCGCCGGCAACAATTGCAGCCTCGATCATGTCGGAGGTCGTGACCCCCAGCAAGTTGCCAAACAGGATGTGGTTGAGGTGCTGGTCGGTTTCAACCTTGGTGAACAGGACCAGCCCCACCGCGAACATCCCTGAGAAAACGATCCCCATGACCGTATCCTCTTTTACGCGGCTGTTTTCCTTCAGATAGCCAGTGATTGCCGCGCATGACAGACCAGCGGCGAATGCGCCAACCGATAACGGCAGTCCGGCAACGAACGCCAGCACGATGCCGGGCAGAACTGCGTGTGAAATGGCGTCTCCCATCAGCGACCAGCCCTTGAGGATCAGGAAGCACGACAGCACCGAGCAGACTGCTCCGACGATCAAGGCAACGAAAAGCGCGCGCTGCATGAAGCCGAAGCTGAGTGGAACCGTGATCAAGTCCAACAGCTCGTTCACCGGATGCCCCCTTCTGCGGGGGGCGCATCCGGCGCAAGCGATGTCGCGGAAGCGGAGCGGGCGCGCGAGGCCAAAACGCCGTGTTTGGGCGCGAAGTAAAACGCGGCGAGAAAGACGAGGGTTTGCAAGGTCACGATTACGCCGCCGGTGGCCCCATCGAGGAAGTAGCTCAGATAAGCGCCGATAAAGCTTGTTGCTGCTCCGATGGTCACGGCGAGGATCAGCAAGCGGTCGAACCGGTCGGTCAGAAGATATGCGGTGGCCCCAGGGGTTACGACCATTGCGATGACGAGGCAGGCACCGACGGTTTGCAGTGCGGCCACCGTGCAGGCCGACAGCAGCGTGAAGAACAGCACCTTTAATGCATCGGTACGAATACCGATTGAACGCGCATGGTTCTCATCGAAGAACGTCACCATCAGATCCTTCCAGGTGGCCAGAAGAATGACGAGCGAAACCAGCGAAATGATCACGACCTGGATGACGTCTGCATCCGAGATGGCGAGGATATTGCCAAGGATGATCGTCTGGACGTTGACCGATGTCGGATAGAGCGAAACGAGCAACATGCCGGCGGCAAAGAAGGCTGTGAACACAAGCCCGATGACGGCGTCCTCACGAAGCCGCGTCTGCCGACGCACGAACGCCATGCCTAACGCTGCGAGGAGGCCCGCAAAGAAAGCGCCCGCTGCATAGGGGAGCTTCAACAGGTAGGCTCCCGCAACTCCCGGCACGATGGAGTGGGCGAGCGCATCGCCCATGAGCGACCAGCCCTTGAGCATGAGATAGGCGGACAGGAACGCGCAGACGCCGCCGACGAGTGCGCTCACCCACATCGCCTTGAGCATGTAGTCATAGGCGAAGGGCGTGGCGAGATATGTGAGGAACTCACTCATGTGATGTCGTCTTTGTGCGGGCCGTCTTTTACCGGTTGGCAGGATGGCTCTTTGTCCGCGCGCCCGCTTTCATCGGCCGGCGGGGACTCTGAGGATCCTGACTCCTGTGGATTATCGTTTTCAGCGCTGCGTGACAGGGGCGTATCGTCGGGATGGTGCTCGCCGTAAAACACTAGCGGCCGTTCATCGTCGGTGAGAACGGTGACGCCGCGTACATCGTCATCATCATGCAAGTCACGGCCACCGAGACGGAAGTGGCGGAGCACACCGCCGAACGCGCGTTCGAGATTGGCCGGTGTGAAGGTCTGCGCCGTTGGGCCGGCGGCCAGCACGGTGCGGTTGATCAGAACGACCTGATCGCAGAAATCTGGCACGCTGCCCAGATTATGGGTCGATACCAGCATGAGGTGACCGTCATCACGCAGTTGACGCATAAGGTCGATGATGGCTGCCTCCGTCTTCACATCGACGCCGGTAAACGGTTCGTCCAGCAGGATGATGCGGGCATTCTGCGCCAGCGCGCGGGCAAGGAACACGCGCTTTTTCTGGCCACCGGACAATTCTCCGATCTGGCGCTTGCGGTACGCGCTCATGCCAACGCGCGAAAGGGCCTGATCGACCATTTCATGATCGCGCCGCGCGGCGCGGCGCAGGAAACCCATATGACCGTAGCGGCCCATCATGACAACGTCTTCGACGAGGACAGGGAAATTCCAATCCACTTCCTCACTCTGGGGAACGTAGGCCACGCAGTTTCGCTTCATGGCTTCGGCTGGAGGATAGCCGCACAGCAGCACGTTGCCCTGGGTGGGGCGGACGAACCCCATGATGGCCTTGAAGAGTGTCGATTTGCCGGAACCGTTCACGCCGACGAGCGCGCAGATGGTCCCTGCGCCCAGTTCGAAGCTGGCGTCATGGATCGCGGTATTGCCGTTGGGGTAGGTGACGGTCAGATCGGCGACGGCAAGCGAGGCTATCATCGGCCGGCCGGCATCCGTTCCGTTTGACGTGAGTTCTGGGGACGCGAGAAGTGGCGCGGAGGCTTCTTTCCTATTCGCGGGCTCAGCTGCTTCGCGCGTATCGTTCACTTGCCAAACCCTTTCGCAATCGTGTCGACGGTGACTTCGAGCAGGCGCAGATATGATGGCACGGGACCGCCTTCGGCGCTTAGCGAGTCGACATAAAGCACGCCGCCGTAACTTGCGCCGGTTTCCTTGGCGACCTGCCGGGCTGGATTATCGGAAACCGTGCTTTCGCTAAAAACTACCGGCACGCCCTGTTCTCGAACGGTATCGATGACAGTTCGGATCTGCTGGGGCGTTCCCTGCTGATCGGCGTTGATCGGCCACAGGTAAAGTTCGCGAAAACCGTAGTCGCGGGCAAGGTAGCTGAAGGCGCCTTCTGAGGTGACAAGCCAGCGCTGGCTATCTGGAATACCGGCAAGGCGCGCGCGGAGAGGGCCATCGATGTCTGCGATTTTCTTGGTGTAGGCTTGCGCATTGCGGTTGTAGATTTCGGCATTGCCCGGGTCGTGCTTGACGAGAGCTGCCCGAATGTTTTCGACGTAGCGTAAAGCGTTCGTTGGTGACATCCAGGCATGCGGGTTAGGTTTTCCCGAATACGGTCCGTCGCCGATGCCCATCGGATCGATTCCCTCTGTCACGATCACGCTTGGAACGCCTGAAAGATTGGACAGGAACTTCTCGAACCATCGCTCAAGGTTCAGCCCGTTCCAGACGATAAGATCGGCACCTTGCGCCTTTACGATATCGCCGGGCGTTGCCTGGTAGTCGTGGATCTCCGCACCGGGCTTGGTAATCGAAACCACATCGGCCGCGTCGCCCGCCACGTTCGCCACCATGTCCTGAATAACCGTGAACGTCGTGACGACCTTGAACTTGCCGTTGTCGGGTTCAGTTGGCGAACAAGCCGACACCAATAGTGCAGCCATTGACGCCAGGAAGACCGCTGCCAGCGCGCGAGGACGGCTTCGCGAAAAGACTGAACGCATTACGACCTCATAGCTCTCATTCGGCTGGCTTCCTCACGATAGACCTCAAACCCGAACGCCCGGGCTCTCTGTCGTCTCAACAGCCATTGGCGTCGCAAAAGCAATTGGCCTTGGCCTCGGCAAGCGGGCGAAAAAGCATTGCGCGCAACTTTTCTGACTGGGCAGGCGATTTAAGCATTGCCAGACAGACTTAGCATCGACTAACTTTGTGTCAAGTGGCATACTTTTGCAGTTGGTGTCAGTTCGTCCTGTGCTATCTGCGGTACTTATGCGCGGTGCTGACCGGTCAGGGCACGATGCAGTCTGTTGGGACAGTGCGCCCATCGGGCGAGCGACGATGAGACAGGTAGCAAGGCAGGCAGGACGCAAGGCAGGCAACCTGGGTGGCGGGACTTTGAGCGAACACACAAGAGACGCTGACATTCAACGGCAGGCGGAAAAGTACCGTCGCGTTCGCGCGGCACACCAGACCGAGGTTGCCGAGGACTACGTCGAGTTGATTGCAGACCTCATCGCGCAGACTGGCGAGGCGCGGCTGGTGGATATGGCCGAGCGGCTTGGCGTCACGAATGCGACCGTGAATTCGACGCTGCAAAGATTGGCACGCGATGGTCTCGTGATTTCAGAGCGCTACCGCTCAATCTTTCTGACGGATGCCGGCCGGGAAATGGCTGAGCGCGCGCGGGCGCGGCACGATCTCGTGCGCGAATTCCTTATCGCCCTGGGTGTCGACAAGCAC
>CAYGRH010000284.1:0-4617 GCA_964352165.1 uncultured Hyphomicrobiaceae bacterium
GCTGATTGCGATGCTAAGGGCGAAAGCGTCATGCTGAGGGCTCCTGACAAACCTACTGGTGTCTCGTGTGCCGGGTCAAAACAAAACCACGAGCTGGGAAAAGCATTTGCAGCCCAATGCGGCAATCTCGGGCCGGTGGGATGCCCCTCCGTCAGCGGACTCCCATCCGCTCAGGCTGGCTCGCTGCCCGCAGTTGAATGCGTCTGATCTGTACTTCCGTCCTTTATCAGGGCCTCGACCCGCGCCCGATCGTCTTCGGCAATCATCTCAAACAGGAACCGGCGTGAGGCTTCGCTCGCCTCCGGCCCGATCACCTTGAATGCGGCGCTGATCCGCTCAATTTGCAGGTCGGCCAGCTTTTCCGCAAGCCGCGCGCCCTTGCCCGTTGCAAACAACAACCGTTCTCTACGGTCTGATTTGCCAGCCTTCTGCATGATGAACCCATCATCGATCAGCGCCTTGAGAACGCGGGCCAGCGACTGCTTGGTAATGCGCAGAATATCGAGGACATCGGCAACCCTGAGGCCGGGATTGCGATTGACGAAGTGCAACACGCGGTGATGGGCACGGCCAAATCCATAGCGTGCCAAGACCGCGTCGGGATCACCGGTAAAGTCGCGATAGGCGAAAAACAACAATTCCATACAGGCGACGAGCTTCGCGCGCTCGGCAGCCGCCAGTTCGCGCCGGTCTTTCCGCTCCGCCCGCAGGTCTGCCGCGCGGGCCCGCGCCTTGTTTGAGGTTACGTCAGTCATGTTGACATATTTGAAGGCGATTGCTACGTCTGGCAAGCCGTATCGTGTGGGAAAATTCGAGCTTCCGGCTGCTGACACCGCCGCCTGCTCTCATTGAAAAAACAGCCGTTAACACGTCCGGCATAAACGAAAATTTCAATTTTCAGCCCATTCGCCATGGTCATCCGAAACCAGGCCGGGGTTTTGACCACTAGGACATGCGGCGATGGCAGATCTCGTCCCCTTTCATGATCGCGACGGCCTCATCTGGCTTGATGGCAAGATGGTCGACTGGCGCGATGCCAAGCTCCACCTGCTGACCCATGCGCTGCACTACGGAAGTGCTGTGTTCGAGGGGGAGCGCTGCTACGGCGGCGAGATCTTCAAGCTGACCGAGCATTCCCAACGGCTCGTTGAAGGCGCAAAAATCCTGGATTTTGAGGTTCCCTATTCGGTCGCAGAGATCGACCAGGCGTGCCGCGATGTCATCAAGGCCAACAACCTTGTGGACGCCTATGTGCGCCCAATCACCTGGCGCGGCAGCGAGCAGATGGGCGTTTCAGCCCGCCTCAACACCATTCACCTTGCGATTGCCGCATGGGACTGGGGTTCGTACTTCCCAATGGAACAGCGCTTGAAAGGCTTGCGCCTGACGATCGCCAAGTATCGCAGGCCAGATCCCGCCACAGCTCCATGCAAAGCCAAGGCTGCCGGCCTATACATGATCTGCACGCTTGAAAAGCACCGCGCCGAACGCGACGGGTACGCCGATGCGCTGATGTATGATTATCGCGGACGGGTTGCCGAGTGCACCGGTGCAAACGTGTTCTTCATCAAGGACGGCGTAATCCATACCCCGATCCCCGATTGCTTCCTGGACGGCATCACGCGCCGCACCGTGATCGCCCTGGCAAAAGACAACGGATACGAAGTTGTGGAACGGGTCATCATGCCGGATGAACTGGGGTCTTTCTCAGAATGCTTCATTACCGGCACGGCCGCCGAGGTCACGCCCGTTTCTGAGATCGGTGAGCATCGCTATACGCCGGGCACGATTTCCGAAACCCTGATGAAAGGGTACATGGATCTGGTGCATCCCAAGGCAAAAGCAGCCGCCGAATAAACGCCAGTGCTGCCCTGCCACATCGGCCATGCGTGGCAACTGCAACACACTCATCTCAGCGCAATCCACCATGATTGCCCTGAAGCCTTGCCGGCCCGCTGATTTGTGCGGACACTGCCCGGCGATGCGTCACCTTCTCGTGAGGCATCGCGGCTGAAAGAGGTGAGGTCATGCGCAAATCAAAACGGCAAGAGCGGTTGACTGTCCTGACAAGGCTTAACGCCCTTGCAGGCTTGATCGTCCTCGGCCTCAGCGTGATGATCTCTAGCCCCGTTTTCGCCCAGTCCGGCCCCAACGGCGCGATCAACCCCAATCGCGACTGCCAGACCATCCGCACCTGCCAGTACAAGCGCGGTGGCGATTTCCGCGGCTGCATCTCGACCTATAGCTGCCGCAGGTGCCGTTTCGTCAAATCGAACTGCCGGATTGCAGGTGACCGCCGGACGTGCCGTCGCCTGACATGTTCATGGGGAAGCTAATAGGACAAACAGGCGTTCTGACCGACGTTTGGCGAAGTCTAAGAAGCGGGGCAGCCGCAGTTCAAGACGCTGCCGATACTACCGCGTAGATCAGCGCAAGAAACACGGCAATGCCGCCTGCCACGACCATCAAGGTACTGAAGCTGAGCGCAGCACCGAACATCGGCGCGGCGAGGTAGGCGAGGAATGTCCAGAACAGCGCGGGGACTATTGCGACGATAGCCAGTCCGAGCGCGCGATCCCAGTTCACAACCGACATGGGCGCCTGCAAAGTCGATGGTCGTGGAATTTGTGATGCGTGTTCCAAAGGCCGGGTTCCTCCAAGAACGAACGACGAAATGCGCGATACGCTCTCATGAGGTTTAGTCTTCCCCCGCTTAAGTAAACGACGTGTTAACAGTGCGAACTTGCATCAAAATCCACTCAAGAAGCACTAAGGCAACTATTAACTCTGGTTCGTTTTGAGGCACCAACCGAAAAGACGGGGCAGCCAAGTCCTTTTGCGGAGTTAATGGCCTGAATGACACAATGCGATGAATGCGACGTCGCCATTATCGGCGGCGGCCACAACGGACTGACGGCTGCGGCCTATCTGGCGCGCGCCGGACTATCGGTTGTCGTGTGTGAGAAAGCCGATGTGGTTGGCGGCGCAGCCATCACCGAGGAATTCCATCCCGGCTTTCGCAATTCAGTGGCGAGCTACACCGTCAGCCTGCTGAACCCCCAAGTCATTGCCGACCTGGAACTTGCCGCTCACGGATTGCGGATCATCGAACGGCCTGTTGCCAATTTCTGGCCGGTCGATGACGAGCGCTTCCTGCTCATGCCTTACGGCCTTGAAGCCCGCCAGCACGCCGTTGCCGGGTTCTCCGAACGCGATGCGCAGGCCCTTCCGGCCTATGACGCAGCCCTTGAACGCGCAGCAGACGTGTTGCGCGGCCTCGTCCTCAAAACTCCGCCTAACGCAGGCGGCGGCTTGGCCGAGGTGTTGAAGGCCGCCAGCGCCGGCCGCGGCATTGCCCGGCTTGCCATCGAAGACCAACGCCTCATCGCGGACCTTTTCACAAAGAGCGCCAGCGATTTCCTCGATGGCTGGTTTGAAAACGAAACGGTCAAGGCCGCCTTCGCCTTCGACGGCATCGTGGGAGCCTATGCAGCGCCGTCCACACCCGGCACAGCCTATGTGCTGCTTCACCATTGCTTCGGCGAAGTGAACGGTAAGCCGGGGGTTTGGGGACATGCCGTCGGCGGCATGGGCGCGATCTCGAACGCCATCGCATCTTCAGCGCAAAAGGCTGGCGCCCGCATTCTCACGGGCATGGCTGTTGAGGAAGTCATCGTCGCGGGCGGCCGCGCATCCGGTGTCCGCCTGAGTGACGGCTCAAACATCCGCGCTCGAGCTGTTGCAGCAAACATCGGTCCGAAGCTCCTGATGACCAAGCTGTTGCCGCCCGGCGCGGCGGGCGATGAAATCACCAAACGCTTCGCCGCGATCCGCACAGGCTCCGGCACGTTCCGCATGAACGTTGCCATGCGCGAATTGCCCGACTTCAAGTGCAGGCCTGGCAGCCATCAGCGCTCGCACCACGGCGCTGGAATCATCATCGGCCCGACGGTTGATTATCTCGAGCACGCCTATCTCGATGCGCGTGCCGGCGGCTGGTCGCGGCAGCCAGTCGTGGAAATGCTGATCCCCTCGACGCTGGACGACACCTTGGCACCGGCAGGCCAGCACGTTGCAAGCCTCTTCATTCAGCACGTTGCCCCCCGCCTGCCAGCACCCAGACATTGGAGCGATCCAAACGAGAAAGAGGCCTTCGCCGATCTCGTGATAGCCACCGTCACGAAATTCGCTCCCAACTTTGCTGACAGCATCATCGCCCGCCAGATCCTCTCCCCGCTCGATCTGGAGCAGCGCTTCGGCCTGACCGATGGCGATATATTCCACGGCCAACTCGGCCTGGATCAGTTGTTCTCAATGCGCCCGGTCCTCGGCCACGCTGACTACCGTTTGCCGGTAAAGGGACTGTATCTATGTGGATCAGGAGCCCACCCCGGCGGGGGCGTAACAGGCGTGCCGGGGCGCAATGCCGCCCGCGAAATCCAGCGCGATCTCAAACGGCGGTGGTTTTGACCTGGGGTGTATTCATTTTTGCAAACGCATGGACCGCTGGCGCTCGGCACACGGATAACCAGTTACAAATACGGAGAACCATATGCAGATTGGCCCGGTAATACCCATCCTTCGCAGCTTTTCCGAAAGCGAAGCGCGCGCCTTTTA
>CAYGRH010000285.1:0-4596 GCA_964352165.1 uncultured Hyphomicrobiaceae bacterium
GTCGTCCAAAGCGGACAGTAACTGGTTCAACTTTTCTCCTGAATGGGGCACCATTTCATGTCCTCACTTGTTGGTTGAGTTCCCGATGGGGCGGTGCTCGCGCGGGTCGCTCTGCTCCCTGATTTGCTTCGGCGAAGACGGGTTTTCGGCAATCCCCGTAGTGCGCGGCTTCCCCGAACTCTCGTCAACCGGCTTCATCTGTAGATGTAGGTGACAATAAACGTCAGGTCGGCGGTATTAGCGTTTAGCGGCGGCAATGGAAAACTCGATTGGTGGGTTGCAAACACGACCGATTGATCCATGCCCGAAACGCGCGACGGGCGCACAACCGTCGTGCTCGCCAGATTGCCGTTCTTATCGAGTTTGATCCGTACCGTCACGCGGCCGGTAGAATCGCGCAGGTGCGGCATCGTGCGTTGCAAGGCGCGTATCACGCCTCGCGCAAACTCATCATTTGCACCCGACCGTGTGATGCCTGGCGGCCGTTGCACGCCAGCGCCTCCCCCGCCCTGCGGAGCAGAAAACATAACCGGAGGACTGGGGGCTGCGAGGTTGGCGGTTCTTCTCTCCGCGTTGCGTTGCGGCTTGGGTTTTGCTGACGGAGCCTTCTTCGGCTCGTCCGCTTTCTTGGCTTCCACTTCCGATTTCGCTTCCGCCTCCGACCGCTCAGCAGGCTTCGCTTCGGCGCTTTTTGCTTCGTCAGAAGCGTCCTTGGCATCTTCCGGTTTTTCAGCGGGTTCCTTTTTGTCGGCCACCGCCTCGGCTGGGACATCTGAGATTGATTTGCGCAAGGCGGGGATGGCGTCCTGCCCCTCGCTCGGTTGTGACTTTGCGACTTCTTCTGCTTCGCTCTGAGCCTTTTCCGCCGGCGCAGTTTCAGGCTCGGGTCGCGCGTCGGCAGGTTCGGTCCTTGCTTCAGCCTCGCTTTGATCCACAACTGGCTCGACAGGGGGATTGATCGGATCAGAGACAGGCGGATCATCCACTGGCTGAGCAGTATCCGGGGGTGCGATAGCAGCAGGAGGAGCAGGAGGGGTTTGCTCGCCAGGAGGGGCTTTGGGAGCGGGTTGGCCTGCTGCGGCATCATCGACAGTCGAGCGGGATTCCAAGTCTGCTGAAGTAATCAGCGACACGCTGATCGCTTGTTCCGCGCCGCCCGGTGCTCCCAAACGGCTGGGCCCTGAAGCCTTGAAGCCGACGAATGCCATTGCATGAAGGGCCGCGGCCAGCAGCAGACAGTAACCGAATCGATCAGCTTCCCGCGCAGTCGAAACCCGCGACAGGTCAGCCGCCACCGGCGCGAGAACCATCGAGTCGGATGACGTCTCATCGTTCATGGCTCGGCTCTAGTGCGTTTCGCCGGAAAAGTGAATTCACGAATTTTTCGATGTCAGAACCGTGGAAAGCTGGCTGGGCGCCTTCATTCCGGCCCAGGGCTAACAGGAATTGCCAATCAGCGATCAGGCAATTGCGCGAGGCAGCCGATCAGGTCATCAACTTCCCAAAGATCGCAATCAAAACGGCGAACGCACGACGAGGCGCGTGTCAGGCGCGAAGCCATCGGGATTCTAGCACTCCACTGTAGCATTCAACGGCAAGTCCTCCAGTTTGGTCGGCAAAAAAGGACAGTTCCAGCCCAATTCCGCTATTGCCCCGGTGAGTACAAGAGTTAATAATTAAGTGGCAAGTGCAATTCTGGCCGCTGACGAAGCACGCAAGAATCGGCGGTGGAATTGTGAGGTGAATCAGCACTGCGGGCTGTGCCAAGCGACCCGGGCATTGGCCCTTGTGCGGCGACGTAATGCTCCGTCAATTCAGACTTCGACAATCACTGTTCCAGGTGTTGATCCGTCGATGCAAATGCTCTGTAACGGGCACTGCTGGTTGCGCTGGCTGACACCCCTGCGAAGTGCGGCCCTGACGTCAGTCTAACCTCCAGAATACTGAGTTTGAGATACTTGCGAGCTTTGAATATTTGTAGACAGCGTTTGTGTGTCCGAGGGGCGAAGTGACCACCATCAAGACGGCATTTTTTATCGCGGCTCACAAGAACCCCGATCAGGTTGTCGAAATCGCAGCCTCGGTCAGTGGCGAACAATCGATCGTGGCTGTTCATTGCGACCGAAAGGCCGGCCGGCTGTTCCAGGAACAGATCCGCGCGCGCCTTCAAGAGCGCGGCATCAACAACGTGCTCTTCCTGAAGCGGCGCACTGTGACGTGGGGCGCAAAGACCCTGATGGAGCTCACCTTTGATGCCATCGACACATTGCTGACCTGGAACGACGACTGGACGAGCTTCGTCAATCTTTCAGGGCAGTGCCTGCCGACAAAACCTCTTGTTGAGTTGAACGCATTCCTTTCCCGCCAGCCCGGCCGAAATTTCATGGAATGCCTCGATCCGGAACGTGAGTGGCAGTGGGTCGATTATCGCCTGAATCGATATCACGCCGAAGTACTCGGCACTGTGAGAAACCTCCAGGTGCCGCGCGCGAAGCCGTCCGGGTTCAAAGTTTATGGCGGATCGAGTTGGGTGTTTCTTGACCGCAAGTTTTGCGAATATGTCGTCCGCGCACCAGCGGCGACCCCGATCAAGCAATATTTCAAGTACGTCCAGATACCCGATGAGATGGTTTTTCAGACGTTGATCAAGAATTCCCCATTCGCTGACAGCTTAATCGCCAACAACCATCGCCTGATCATTTGGCCTGAGCCGACCTCGCCGCACCCGGCAATCCTGACGCTGCGCGACCTGCCCGCGATATCGAGCGGAGACCATTTCTTCGCGCGCAAGTTCGATGAGGCCGTCGACCCCGACGTGATCCGGCAAACGCTCAATCTAGCTCCGGTCACCAACGCCCCAGCACACCACTCGAACCGCAAATCGGTTCGTGGCGCAGCGAATATGGGTGGAGCTGAAAATTCAGCTCAGGCGGGCACCGGCTCTCAGCACGCGAAACAGCCGCCGACATCGCTTACCGCTTAGTGCATGGACTGACCGGAAACCAATCTCCTGAGGCGCTACATCTATTAGCCGTCAGCAGCCTGCGTGAGTTCGTCTTCGAGCTGTTTGCCAGCCGCGTTTCGAGGCTGCGTCAATGGTGCGATCAAGACATAAAGCGCGGGCGTCAGAAATAGCGTGACGACGGCAGCCAATCCCAACCCGCCGACGATCACCCATCCGATGGCAGCCCTCGCCTCCGCGCCGGGACCGGAAGACATGATCAGAGGCAATCCCGCCAGTACGGTCGATATCATCGTCATGCATATTGGACGCAGACGCACCACGGATGCTTCGCGCGCGGCCTCCAGAACGCTGCGCCCTTTTTCGCGCAACTGGTCAGCAAACTCGACCATTAAAATCGCGTTCTTGGCCATGATGCCGATGAGCAGAAGCACGCCGATCTGGCTGTAGACGTTGATGGTGGTTCCAGTCAGCGCCAATGCGAAGATCGCAGCGCAGACGCCGAACGGTACAGTGAGGATGACGACCGTTGTACTCGTGATGCTCTCGAACTGAGCCAGCAAAACCAGGAACACGATGGCCATTGCAATGAGGTAGGTCGCCAGCACGCCGTGCGAGGTCTCATCGAGACTTGCCGCATCATCCAGCATCAAAAGCCCGATGCCATCAGGCAGGCTCTTGTTGGCAAGCGCGCGAACGCCGTCGACGGCCTGCCGCAAGGTCGCACCACCGATACGGTCTGCCGAAATCTCAATCGCCCGCCGCTGTCCATGCCGATCCAATTCGGCTGCTACAGCGCGCTCGGTAAACGTGACGATCTGCGAGAGTGGTACGAGCCTGCCATCGAGGGCTGAAACGTAGAGGTTGTTAAGATCGGAGGGATCATCGACCGCCCCATCGATCGCCTTCAAAATGATCGGGACGGTTTGATCGTTGACGGTCAACTCCGCGATCTTGTCTTCATCGACAAGCGCAGCAACCGTCTCGGCAAGCGTTTCGATGGGCACGCCTAGATCGCTCGCGCGCCGACGGTCGATAGCTAACGCGATCTGCGGCTGCGTGGCGCGAAACTCGACGCGGAAGTTTTGAAGAATTGGCAGGCTTTCTTCCATTGACAGGACAAACGCATTCGCCGCCGCAAGTATCTTGTCGTAGTCAGCGCCGGTCAGAGCGAACTTGATGCCTTCGCCGGCACTGCGCAGATTGAGACTGTTGCCGCGCGAGATTCGCACCTGCGCACCAGGAATTTCGGCAAGCTTCCGGTTCAGCGTCTCGGTCAATTCGCCTTCGCTCAATTGGCGTTGCGACCAGTCGCGCAAAGGCGCATCGACCTGTCCGC
Source organism: uncultured Hyphomicrobiaceae bacterium (assembly GCA_964352165.1). Classification (GTDB taxonomy): domain Bacteria; phylum Pseudomonadota; class Alphaproteobacteria; order Rhizobiales; family Hyphomicrobiaceae; genus CAYGRH01. The sequence continues at coordinate 4,302 of CAYGRH010000285.1, forward strand.
GGTTGGGATCGTATCGACCGGAAATGGTTGAGACCCAGGTGATCGTTCCATCATCGACCCACGGCTTGATGATGTCTTCGACCTGCTCCACCTGCCGGTCGATGTAGTCGATACCTGTCCCATCGGGCCCGATCAGTCGGATCGTAATCTTCCCGCGATCCTCTGGGGGAACGAGTTCTTCGCCCAGCGTTTCGTAGACGATGGCCCCGAAAACACCGATCAGACAGCACACCCCAATCACAACAAGCGGGGCTGCAAGCACGCCCTTGAGCATCGCTGCATACACACCTTGCAG
>CAYGRH010000286.1:0-2519 GCA_964352165.1 uncultured Hyphomicrobiaceae bacterium
GCCACCGCCATGTGCGAGCCCTCTTCATTTGGTTGAATGCATCTACGATCTTGTCCGCGTTCGGCAGCGCGAACTGCTCCATCGGACGGGTGAACGGAATTGGAATATCAGGGTAAGCCACGCGCTGCGGGGATGCCTTGAGCACCGAAACATCGCGCTCTGCGATGGTGGCGATGATCTCGCCGGTGACGCCATAGCTCGTGTAGTCTTCGTCAACGACGATCAGGCGCCCCGTCTTGACGACGGAGTTGAACACAGTGTCGCGATCGAGCGGCACCAGTGTCCTCAGGTCGATCACCTCGGCACTGACGCCCTCAGCAGCGAGTTTCTCGGCAGCTTTGAGGCTATGGTGAACACCCATGCCGACGCTCACGATCGTCACGTCCTCGCCCTTACGCACGATTGATGCCTGGCCGAACGGGATAGCATAGGATTCTTCTGGGACATGCACTGTCGCGCCCGGCTCCGTGCCAAGCCAGCCCATGCCCTGCAGGCCCTTGTGGAACATGTAGATGACCGGGTTGTCGTCGCGAATAGCCGACGTCATAAGGCCCTTGGCGTCATACGCGTTGCTTGGCGTAACAACCTTCATTCCGGGCAGGTGAGCGAACGTGCCGTAGAGGCACTGCGAATGCTGACCACCGTCGCTATATCCACCCCCGGTCGAGGTCATAAGCACGACCGGAACCTTGACGTTGCCGCCTGAGAAGTAGGCGTTCTTGGCCATCGAGTTATAGATTGCATCGAAGCACACACCAAAGAAGTCGACGAACATCAACTCCACGACCGGCCTCATACCGTCCGAGGCCGCGCCGACCGCAGCACCCATGAAGGCAGTTTCAGAGATCGGCGTATCGCGAACACGCTCGCTCCCAAACTCCTCGTGCAGGCCGCGCGTGTTGCCGAACACGCCACCCAGTTGCGCCACGTCCTCGCCCATCACGAACACGGACGGGTCAAGTCTCATTTCCTGCGCAATAGCCTCGGCCATTGCTCTTGCGATTGTGAAGCGGCGTTCATTTGCCGTCGCTGCGGCGGCTTCAGCGGTCATCGACCTGTCACTCCCTTGAAGATTTTTATTGGTACCCATCTTTGTTCGACGCGAACCCGCATCGATGCCAAAATGATATTAGGGTCGTTACACAAAGACCATTTCCATGGCTTCCTCACCGGCCGGATATTCGCTCTCACGCGCAAACGCGATGGCGTCATCGACAAGCTTGCGGCATTTGGCGACGATCTCGGCATCCTGGGCTTCAGTGATACCTTCTTCGTTCATCAGCCGTGACCGCATCAGCGGGATCGGATCCTTGGCACGCAACGCATCTAGTTCGCCCGTCGGCCGGTATCCCTCCGCATCACCCATGAAGTGACCGGCTAGGCGCGATGTTTCGATCTCGATCAGCGTGGGCCCTTCCCCGCGCCGTGCGCGATCGACAGCCTCGCCGGCAACCCGGAAGATTTCGTAGGTATCGTTGTCGCGCACCCGGAAGCCCGGCATGCCGTAGGCCGCTGCGCGAACCGAGTTGTCGCTGACGGCCGTGGAAGCGTTCTTACCGACCGAGATGCCCCACTGGTTGTCTTCGATAATCGTGATGAAGGGCAGTTTCCAAACGCCAGCAAGGTTCAACGCTTCGTGGAACGCACCCTGGTTGGCGGCACCTTCGCCGATGAAGGCAACACCAACGCCCTCTTTCCCTTGCATCTTCCGAGACAGAGCAGCACCGACCGCCGGTCCCATGCCCTGCCCGATAATGCCCGAGCAGGCAAAATTCACAGCAGGATCGAAAATATGCATGTGGCCGCCACGGCCACCACTGAGGCCCGTCTTCTTGCCGAAGATTTCAGCGACCATTTTGTTGAGATGGACCCCCTTCGCCACGGCGATATGGTGGGGACGGTGCGTGGCCGTCACAATGTCCATTGGTTTGAGGTGGACGCACACGCCGACCGCGCAAGGTTCCTGACCGTTGGACAAGTGCATCTCGCCCGGGATAGGACCGTTGGCCATGTTGAAGACTGGCTTCTTGCCCTCAAGGTAGATCTGCTCGATCGTCTCTTCGAGAAAACGGCTCACCACCATGTTCTCGTACATCCATAACTTCTGTTCCCTAGATGGCGTCAAAGCTGCCTCCCACCGAATGGTTTCGATTGTTTTTTGATCGTTCCGGACGTGCTGCTTGGCAACACTGATCGGAACGACGTGACTTCACGATTCATTAAGCATCCATCGTGCCAGCAACGATGCGGCTGCGATCTCAGAAATAGCGGGGCTGTAGAAGCCTCAAATTCGGCATTCCGCTGCGGGTTAGCGACATTCGTCTCATTCCTGCGACACTCGTTTCGAGCCGCCCTGGATGGGCATTTCGCTAATGCTGCGAATCCGGCCGGGTGATGCAGGCCGGGTGCGAGCGATAATTTCAATCTGCCTTTTGCGGGGCTTTCACAATCGCCCCTTCGAGGCCGTACGGTTCAAAGATCTTACTCATTTCACCCGAGGTGATCAGCCGGTCGAGTGC
>CAYGRH010000286.1:2619-4593 GCA_964352165.1 uncultured Hyphomicrobiaceae bacterium
CGTACGGTTCAAAGATCTTACTCATTTCACCCGAGGTGATCAGCCGGTCGAGTGCGGCATTCGCCAGTTCGAGCGTTTCATCGTTCGCCTTCCGCATTCCGACAGCGATCGGGTAGCCTGTTTTGTCCTGCACAACAGAAGCCGATGAGCGCGCAAACGACTTGTCGGGATGCGTCTTGAGATACCAGCCAAGTCCGATGTTGGAGACCACTCCGACATCGATCTCGCCCTTGTCGATCGCATCGAGAATTTTGGTGTCATCCAGAAGGCTGACGCGAACATCGATCGGACGCTTGAGCATCGTGACATGAGCAAGCGAGCCGGTTTGTGTTGCGACACGCAGCCCATCGAGGTCCTCGAGTTTGGTGATTTTTTTGTCGGGAGGCGTCGCAAGAACAGTTTCGTAGCGGAAAAACGGCTTGGTCTTCCTTACCGGGCCATCGTCCTCTCCGCCAAGAACGCCCACTCCCATGAACGCATCACACTGAGTGTACTTGGCCTGAAAGCGATAATTCACCCAGCTGAACTTTGCCGACACGCCCAACTCGCGGGCAAACGCCTTGGCAAGGTCGATATGCAGTCCGCTTTCGCCGTTTTCGATGCTGGAGAATGGCATCGCATTGGGGTTCACGCAGACTTCAAGCACGCCGCGCTTTTGGATACGATCGATAGAAGCCGCCATCGCCGCGTTGGCAAAACACGAAAGAGCAACCGCAAGCGATATCGCAAAAATCGTAGCATCGGATTGGCTAGCGGTTGTTCTGTTGGCAAAACGTATTGGTGTGTTCGCGTTCATTGAAATTCCCAAGGGGCTCAGTTTAGCGGGCAGGGTCTATGCCGCGACGGCCTCTGTAATGCTGAGGAGTGCTGGCGTGGCGATGACTTTGTTCAGGCGCAGACCGCTCTTCTCAAACAGCCTTGCAAAGTCGGCTTGCGTGCGTTCGCGTCCCGGCAGCGCCGACATCATCAGGATGTCGAGCACCTTTCCTGGATGCGGATCATTTCCCGGCGGGATCACGCAATCGACGACAAGGACTTTGGCGTGGTCCGGCATCGCGTTGCGGATGTGGCTCAGGATCGTGATGCAATCCTCGTCGGTCCAGTCATGAATGATCCGCTTAAGCAGGTAGGCATCGCCCGCAGGCGCGCTTTTGAAGAAGTCACCTTCCACGCAACTCCACTGCCCCGGCAGTTCGCTGGTGCGTGCTTCCGCCAGAACATGAGCGTGATCGTAGTTGATGCCCTTCGCATTGGGCGCGCGCTTTAGCGCCTCGATCAAAAAGCCGCCATGGCCTCCGCCAATGTCGACGATCGTGCTGAACTGCGTGAAGTCATAGGCACCTGCGATCGGCGCGTTTTCCATATCCGATAAGCTGGACATACCGCGATGGAACGTGGCTCCGGCTTCCGCATTCTTCTGGAAGTAGTCGAAGAATGCAGCGCCGAAGATCGGAACCATGCCGTTCTCGCCGCTTTTCACGACCTGATCCAGTTCGCCCAGCGGTTTCCAGAAGATGTCCTGCGTTATCATCAAGACGGCATCGTGCAGCGAATTGGGCGCGTCCTTGCAGATCGCTTGGCCCGGCGCGAGCAGGTGAAATTTCCCGTCGGCATCTTCTTGAAACAAGCCGCAGGACGCCAGCGTCCTGAGCACCCGATAGAGAGACAAGTCATCGACGTTAAGCTTGGCCGACAACTCTGCCGACGTCTGTGGGTTGTCCTTCAGTTGGTCGGCAATGTTGAGTTTGGCGGCGCAATTGAGAGCGCCCGATAAAACAAAGCCGAAGGCAAGATCAACAATGACGTGGCCTGGATCCGGGCCTTTTCCAGCTTCTGACACGAGGCCTCCAAGTAAAGTGAGGTGTCGTAATTCTCGGCAGTACACCGGGCACAATGTCGATGCGCCACGAGCGCATTCGCAAGCCGGTTACTTCTTTTCGCAGTTCGGCAGATCGCTCAGCGACATGATGTAGG
>CAYGRH010000287.1:0-4587 GCA_964352165.1 uncultured Hyphomicrobiaceae bacterium
CTCCTACCGCTTCATGAACATGCACATGGAGGGCATGCGCTCCGGCACCCGCGACGTCAGCGCCGACGAGGTCGCGACGACTGCCAACCCGCTGGCTGGCGAAACCATGCGGATGGGCAACCTGCCCAACGGCCAGCCCCGCATCATGGGCGTGCCCCCCACCTACCGCATCTCGCCCATCGAGATGGACATGCGCATGCACATGTTCGGCCTGATGTACGCGCCGACCGACAACATCACCCTTATGGCGATGGCGAAATATATCGAAAAGGACATGGAGCTTCAGACCTACCGTGGCGGCATGGGCACCGATATCGTCGGCCGCTTCAATTCTGAATCGAAGGGAATGGGCGACACCACGATCGGCGCACTCATCCGCCTGCACGACGATGCCGTCCACCACGTCCACTTCAATGCGGGCCTCAGCCTGCCCACCGGATCGATCACCAAGAGCGGCAGCGTACTGCCGCCGTTCTCCGGCATGATGGGCACCAGACCCGGCGAACGGGTCGACATCGACCGGCTGGGTTATCCCATGCAGCTCGGCTCCGGCACCTACGATCTGCTCCCCGGCCTGACATACTCCGGCCGTCTTGGCGATTTCTCCTGGGGCGCGCAGATCATGGGAACGATCCGCCTCGGTGAGAACGACGAGCACTATTCGCTGGGCGACAAGATCGAAGGTACGGCCTGGCTCGCTTACCAATGGGCCCCTTGGATCTCGACGTCCGTTCGCCTCGCCGGTAAGAACGAGCAAAAGATCGACGGCCGCGATCCGGTCATCACCGGCGGCATGCCGCTGTTCGCCGCAGAAAACTCCGGCCGCGAGCAGGTCGACCTGCTGCTCGGCGTGAACCTCGCAGGCCAGGACGGCTTCCTTGCCGGTCACCGTCTCGCGATGGAAGTCGGCGGGCCGATCCACGAAGACGTCAACGGTCTCCAGATGAGCAACGACTGGACGTTCACCGTCGGCTGGCAGAAAGCATTTTAAGGAACACCCATCGAATGAAATCGAAAACGGCATCGTGCCGCTTCACGTCAACACTGGCAGGCCTCGTCCTGCCAGTGCTGATTATCCTACCGGCACTTGCGTATCAGCCGTCATCGGCGCGCGCGCATGACTACAAGGCAGGCGATCTCAAGATCGATCATCCCTGGTCGCGTCCCACCTTCGGCGAATTGAAGATCACCGCCGGCTACATGAGCATCGCGAACAATGGCAGCGAACCCGACATACTGAAATCGGCCAGTGCTGACATCGCAGGCAAGGTCGAAATTCATGAAAGCCTCGTCGAAGACGGCAAGGCAATCATGCGCGCCCTGCCCGACGGAATCACGATTCCCCCAGGCGGCGTGGCCGAACTCAAGCCCCAGGGCATGCACATCATGATCATGGGACTGAAGCAGCCACTCAAGGAGGGCGAAAAGTTTCCCATGACGCTCAACTTCGAGCGCGCCGGAGCCGTCGTCGTCGACGTCAAGATCGAAACCGGCACCGACAAGGAAAAGTCCTCCGGCCACGACCACTCCGGCCACTCCGGCCATCACAACCACTGACCGCGCGTCACTCGCACTCTCCCCGCGTTCGGGGAGAGTGCGAAGTCGACTGAAAACCACCGCTCACGACCCACCGGAAACCAACCGGCCCACAGTGCCGTGGAGCAAAGCGAACCGCGGCGAATGCCGCGCCCCCGCGGAGGTGCCCGGCCGCTTTGCGGCCGGAACAGCACCGTAAGCGAAACCGACCGGCCACACGGCCGTGGAGCAAGGCGAACCGGCCGTCAGGCCGCCCGCGCGGCCTGTAGGCAACCGGCTCCACACCGGCTTGCCGGGTGTGGACCCCAAAAGAACTCAGGCTCCACACCGGCTTGCCGGGTGTGGAGCAGAATTACGAGGCCGGAACAGCACCGTGAGCGATCGAGCCCTAGAGCGTGTCAGACCTAGCTCCGCCCGAACAGCCGCTCGATATCCGACAGCTTGAGTTCGACATACGTCGGCCGGCCATGGTTGCACTGGCCTGACAAAGGCGTCGCCTCCATGTCGCGCAACAGCGCGTTCATCTCATCGGCGTTGAGCCGCCGCCCCGCACGAACACTACCGTGACACGCCATGCGCGAGGCCACCGCTTCAAGCCGCTCCTTCAGCGCAAAACCGCGCCCGTGCTCCAGGATCTCAGCCGCCAGATCTTTCACCAGCCCTGAAGCATCCGTTTTCCCGAGCAGGGCCGGAACTTCACGCACAGCGACCGCATCAGCCCCAAAACGATCCACGACCAGTCCCAGGTCCGCAAGCTCGTCCTCGCTCTCGCAAAGCGCATCTGCTTCTGCTTCGCCGACTTCGACGATGGCAGGGATCAACAGCCCCTGGCGCGCCACCCCGCCGCCAGCCAGCATCGCCTTCAACCGCTCGTAGACCAGCCGTTCGTGGGCAGCGTGCTGATCAACGATGATCACCGAGCCACGCGTCTGCGCAACGATATACGTCCCGTGAAGTTGGGCACGCGCGGCCCCCAGAGGCTTATCCAGAAGCTCCGCACGTACTGGCTCAGCACTGGCCGACGCATCCGCGCTCAACCCGTCGAACACGGCAAAGGGCGCCTGCGCGGCTTCCGCCAGACCGGGGTTCAAGCCTCCACGCACAAAGGGCCCAGCACCTGACCGGCCACCGCCATAGCCGCCGGACTCATAGCCGTGAGCGACCGGCTCGGCGACAGTTGCCATATGCGGCGCACCCGCCACGGGTGCCACCGCGGCCTGCAACGTTTCAAGCGTCACCTGCCCGCCACGCGCCGAAGACCGATGCCCCGCCGCCTCGAGCGCACGGGCCAGCGCACCGATGATCGCCGAGCGTACTCGCCCTGAGTCGCGGAACCGAACCTCGGCCTTGGCCGGATGAACATTGACATCGACGTCGCGCGGATCGAGGTCGACGAATAGCGCCAAATACGGCGAGCGCCCTCGCGGGATCGTATCGCCATAAGCAGCCCTGACACAGCCGATGAGCAGCTTGTCCTTCACGGGCCGCCCATTGACGAACAGGAATTGCTGGGAGGCATCTCCACGGTGCAGTGTCGGCAGCCCTGCAAAGCCAATCACGCGAACCCCGTCGCGTTCACCCGAGATCTCAAGCGCGTCTTCGAGAAATTCCCGGCCCATGATCCGGCCAAGCCGTTTCAAGAGTCCCGCGGCATCAGCCGAAGACGCTGGCAGCTTCAAGCCCGTGCGCTCGCCCGTTTGAAGGGTAAACGCGACACCTGGATGCGCCATCGCAAGCCGCTTGACGACTTCGCTGACAGCCATGTTTTCTGCACGCTCGGATTTGAGGAACTTGAGCCGCGCCGGTGTTGCCGAAAACAGTTCGCGAACCTCAACGCGCGTCCCCGACCCAATCGCAGCCGGCTTCAACGGTTGGCGCGCGCCGCGCTCGATGCAGATCGCCATTGCTTCGCCCGTATTAGGCCCGCGCGTTGCGATCTCCAGAACGGCCACCGAACCGATCGAGGGAAGCGCCTCTCCGCGAAAACCGAACGAGCGGATATCGAACAGATCCTCTTCCGACAGTTTGGATGTTGCGTGACGTTCGACGCACAGCTCGAGGTCCGCGCGATCCATCCCGCTGCCGTCGTCGCTGACGCGGATGAGGGACAGCCCCCCGCCCGCCGTCACGATCTCGACGTTGTGCGCACCCGCATCGATAGCGTTTTCGACGAGTTCCTTGACGACGCTAGCGGGCCGCTCAACCACCTCGCCCGCAGCGATGCGATTGACCGTCTCCGCCGTCAATTGCCTGATGACCCGGCCGTCCACCACGCGGTGCCTCCGTTTGCTGAACGAACGTCGCGCGCGAGGATTGACCGAAACCGCCTAGGCAGTCGTCTCGGCCAGCCGTTCGCGCGTCAAAACCTTTGCCAATTCCACTGCGGGCTGGTCGAAGGGATCGATCTCCAGCATCCAGCCTGCGAGAATCGTCTCGATCATAAAGTGCATCAGCAGCGCACCCAAGGATCGCTCGTCAAGGCTGGGGATATCGATCTCGCGAACCGCCCGGCCCGCCTTGCCCAGAGCCTTCGGCACCGCAAAAGCCTGCGCGGCAACAATATCGCCCACCGTGCGCCCGGCCATGTAATCGGCACCGGCAAGTTTCGCCATGGCTGGATCGAGAACCGGTCCCGTGCCAGCCTGCGCCACCCGCAGCACCGTCAACATATGCTCGTGCGGGCCATCCATAAACAACTGCAATTGGGAATGCTGATCGAGCGGACCAAGCGCGCCAATTGGCGACGTCCCTTCGCCATTCTTTCCCAGACTCTCCGCCCACAACTGCACGAACCAGTCCGAAAACCGGTTCAGCTTGTCAGCATAAGGCATCATGACAAGCGTCCGCACTCCTTTGAGCTTGGACAAAGCGATCGTCACGGCAGCGCCTTCGGCAGGTGCAAACCGCTCAGGAGACGCCTCGTTGGCCAGCATGGCGTCAATCACGTCGCGCGCGCCCGCACGCAAAGCCCGCACATCAAGCCCGCGCGCAATCGCCGGCAGCAGGCCCACGTTGGTCAGGCACGAATAGCGCCCGCCGACGCCCGTGTGA
>CAYGRH010000288.1:0-4553 GCA_964352165.1 uncultured Hyphomicrobiaceae bacterium
GTGCCGGGAGAACGACAGTGGCAGAAGATCCGATCGTAGCTCAGACGGGGCCGTTTCAAGTCGAACTGGAAGCAGACAAGCCCTACTTCTTCTGTCGTTGCGGACGCTCAACGAACCAGCCGTTTTGCGATGGCAAGCACAAGGACACAGGCATTGAGCCTATGCGCTTCACCGTCGAGGCTTCGGGGTCTTATAATCTGTGCGGTTGCAAATCGACGGACGATGAACCGTTCTGCGATGGGTCGCACAACGTCCTTTAGGTTTCGCCTGATCCTTACGTTTTAGCGGTCGTTGCTTTTGTGCTGATAACCATCCCGAAATCATCGGGGCCTGTTCCCGGTGATCTGGTCAGGTGATCGGCAATTCCGGCCATCTGTTGCCTGCGAGGTGATGAAATCGCAGGCAACGCCGCCATGATGCATGCCATCGGGGCACAGTTCTGCGGAAAACCGGACGTTCAAGGCTTTTCGGACGCTTCCCGCCTGTCTACAAATGCGTTGGTCTGAATTTCAGGCTCGAGCAAACCGCCGATCACTGTTTTTCGGTTCGTTTCAGGAAACTGGAGGCGGCGCGGGTTCGGGAGCGTAGACTGTCGAAGTCTGCTGGCGGGGGTGTACTGGCGGGAATGGATTACTTTCTGCAGCAGGTCGTCAATGGCGTGACGCTTGGATCGGTCTATGGCCTGATCGCGATTGGTTACACGATGGTCTACGGCATCATCGGCATGATCAACTTCGCCCATGGCGACGTCTTCATGGTATCCACGTTCATCGCGCTCATCGTCTTCTTGCTCATCAGTGCCGTGTTCGGCGCAATCGGAATCGGGCTTGCCCTGCTGATCGTTTTGATCGCGAGTATGGCGCTCACCTCGCTATGGAGCTGGGCCATTGAGCGGGTTGCCTATAAGCCACTGAGAGGCTCATTCCGGCTGGCGCCTTTGATTTCGGCGATCGGCATGTCGATCTTCCTCGTCAACTTCGTGCAGCTCGTTCAAGGCCCGCGCAACAAGTCCATCCCTCCCATCATTGAAGGCAGTGTCACGATCCCAGTGGGCTCAGGCGACATTACGATTGCCTACAAACAACTCTTGATCGTTGGCGTGACGGCCATCTTGCTGTTGGCATTCTGGTTCATCGTGCAGAAGACCTCTCTGGGCCGTGCGCAACGGGCCTGCGAGCAGGACCGCAAGATGGCTGCCCTGCTTGGCATCAACGTCGATCGCACGATCTCGGTCACGTTCATCATGGGTGCGTGTCTGGCTGCCGTCGCGGGCGTCATGTACATGGTGCAGTACGGCGTCGTGAACTTCTCAGACGGGTTCGTGCCGGGCGTGAAAGCGTTCACGGCAGCCGTGCTTGGGGGGATCGGTTCGCTTCCAGGCGCGGTTCTCGGCGGATTGCTGATCGGTCTCATCGAGACGCTTTGGTCGGCATATTTTTCGATCGACTACAAGGATGTGGCGGCCTTTTCCATCCTGGCCATCGTGTTGATCTTCATGCCATCGGGCATCCTCGGCAAACCTGACGTCGAGAAGGTTTGAGGATGGCAGGCCTGGGCGAGCACAAGACGGATGCTCCTGCCGCGCCGTCGGCATCGCCTTCGTTTTCATCGCGCATCCTGGCCGCGTTCAAGGATGCGGGCCTGCTGGCTCTCGTCACGTTCGGGTTGTGCATCCCGATTGTTGCCTTGCGCACCCGTCAGGATCTGGCCGCGCAAGGTCTGGTGCTTGATGAGCGCTGGGGGCTTGTTGCGACTGCGGTCGTAACCGTATTTGCCTTGCGCTTTGTCTGGATGATGTTCGGCACGCACATTGCGGCCGGTTTCATGTCTGCCGGGCGGGTCATTGGGCAGGCCGCCTCGCCACTCTTAGGCAATGCGCACTACGTCAAGGTTTTCGGACTGTTCGTGCTCCTGGCATATCCATTTCTTGTCGTTGCAGCCGTTGGGCCGGGCGGGGCAGCGAAGTGGATCGACAATTACGGTATTCAAATTCTGATCTACGTGATGCTCGGCTGGGGGCTTAACATCGTCGTCGGCCTCGCTGGGCTGCTTGATCTGGGCTACGTGGCTTTTTACGCGGTCGGCGCTTATTCGGCGGCGCTGTTGTCGACCTATTTTGGGTTATCGTTCTGGTTGTGCCTGCCGCTGGCAGGTATTCTGGCGGCGTTCTGGGGCATTCTGCTTGGCTTTCCCGTGCTGCGTCTCAGGGGCGATTATCTCGCCATCGTGACGCTAGCCTTCGGCGAGATTATCAGGCTCGTGCTCATCAACTGGGTTGAAGTAACTGGCGGGGCGGCTGGCATTTCAGGCATTCCGCGGCCGACATTTTTCGGACTGCCGTTCAATGCTTCCGACAGCGGGTTTGCAGCGTTCTTCGGGCTTGAGTTCACGCCGCTGCACCGGTTGTTCTTCCTGTTCTATCTGATCCTCGCGTTGGCGCTCATTACGAACTGGGTGGCGATGAGGCTGAGAGGGCTGCCGATCGGGCGGGCCTGGGAAGCCTTGCGCGAAGACGAAATTGCGTGCAGGTCGCTGGGTATCGATACGGTGACGACCAAGCTCACCGCGTTTTCCATCGGCGCGATGTTCGGCGGATTTGCCGGAGCGTTCTTTGCCGCCCGCCTCGGGTTCATTTCGCCCAAGTCGTTCGAGTTCATGGAAAGTGCCGTGATCTTGTCCATCGTCGTGCTGGGCGGAATGGGCAGCCAGCTCGGCGTTGCGATTGCGGCAATCGTCATGATCGGCGGCACGGAGCTGTTGCGCGAATTGGGCTGGATGAAAGCCATCTTCGGGCCGGGCTTTGATCCAGCGCACTACCGCATGCTGCTGTTCGGGCTTGCCATGGTCGGTATGATGGTTTGGCGTCCGCGCGGACTTATTTCCCATCGCGATCCGACGGTGTTTCTGAAGTCGCGAAAATCCGTTTCAGGCTCTCACGTCAAGGAGGGGCATGGCTGATGGCTGGTGCTCCTGAGACCGCGTTGCCGTTGTTGAGCGTTGAGCACCTGTCCATGAGGTTCGGCGGGCTGGTGGCCGTCGACGATCTGAGTTTTTCTGCGCGCCGGGGAGAGATTACCGCACTGATCGGGCCGAACGGAGCGGGTAAGACGACCGTCTTCAACTGCCTCACCGGGTTTTACAAGCCGACAGCCGGACGCATCGCGCTGATGAGTTCGCAACGTGCGGATGGCCGACGGCTTGAAAGGTTGACGCTTACGGGTTCCAGGTTTTCGGCCGACGGCGGATCTGCGGGTGGCGCTTTCCTGCTTGAGAGGATGGCTGACTCTGAAATCTGCGCGCGGGCGAGAGTGGCGCGGACCTTCCAGAATATCCGGCTGTTTACCGGCATGACCGTCTTAGAAAATCTCATGGTTGCCCAGCACAACGCGCTTAATCTGGCGTCTGGTTATTCGCTTCTGGGGCTGATTGGAGCGCCAAGCTACAGGCGTGCGGAAAAAGAGGCCGTTGATCTGGCTGCGTTCTGGCTGGAGCGTACCGGCCTTGTCCACCGGGCGGATGATCCGGCGGGCGATCTGCCTTATGGCGACCAGCGGCGGCTGGAAATTGCGCGGGCCATGTGTACGCGGCCGGTTTTGTTGTGCCTCGATGAACCTGCTGCCGGGCTCAATCCCAAGGAAAGCAGCGAACTCAACGCGCTATTGATGTCGATCCGAAACGAAAGCGAAACCTCGCTGCTGCTGATCGAGCACGACATGTCGGTCGTCATGGAGATTTCAGATCATATCGTCGTGCTCGAATACGGGCGCAAGATTTCCGATGGCGATCCTGATTTCATCAAGAACGATCCAAAAGTGATCGCAGCCTATCTGGGAGTGGAAGACGAAGAAGTCGATGACGCTGAATCGGAGCTTGAGGCATGAGCGAACCGATGCTGGCGATCCGGGGCGTCAAGACATACTACGGAAGCATCGTGGCTTTGCGCGGCATCGATATGGATGTGCACGCAGGTGAGATCGTTACGCTGATCGGAGCGAACGGGGCGGGTAAGTCCACACTCATGATGACAATCTTCGGTGCGCCGCAGGCACGCGAAGGACAGATCATCTATGAGGGGCGCGATATCACGCGCCTGCCGACGCATGAGATCGCTCGCCTGCGGATCGCCCAGTCGCCTGAGGGACGCCGTATCTTTCCGCGCATGACGGTGTTGGAAAACCTGCAGATGGGTGCTGCGCTTGTCCCCGGCGATACGTTTGCCAAGGACCTTGAGCATGTGACCGAGCTGTTTCCGCGGTTAAAGGAAAGGCTTTCCCAGCGCGGCGGGACGTTGTCGGGGGGCGAGCAGCAGATGCTGGCAATCGCACGGGCGCTGATGAGCCGTCCCAAGCTCTTGTTGCTCGATGAGCCGTCGCTGGGGCTTGCTCCTCTGATCGTGAAACAGATCTTTGAAGCCATCCGCAACATTAACAAGGCAGACGGCATGACGGTGTTTCTCGTCGAGCAGAACGCCTACCACGCGCTGAAGCTGGCCGACCGCGGGTATGTGATGGTGAACGGTCTGATCACGATGTCGGGGACGGGTGCTGAACTGC
>CAYGRH010000289.1:0-659 GCA_964352165.1 uncultured Hyphomicrobiaceae bacterium
CCCGTATAGAGAACCTGACGGAAGTTCTCATTTTCCTCCGTCAGTTTTTCGATGCCGTCGACAAATCCCTTCATTTCGATAAATCTCCTTTGGTTAGGTTGCTGCAGAACATTTCAGCATGCTCGCACCTCGTCGGCACCCTGTTTCGGATCGATGACGTCAAGAAATCTGCCTTTCTTGGCTACGACTGCGACGGCCAAGCGTCGAAGTCCTGTTTTTCCAGCCGCATTTTTCCTACATCATCCTTGAAGATGTTGATCCAAGCGCGCCAGTTCACGTCGTCGACTTCGGGATGGTCCAGGCGATAATGACTGCAACGGCTTTCAGTGCGCATTATCGATGCTCTGAGCTTCATCTCCGCACTCACGATCATGTTCGCCGTTTCATGGGCCAAACGTAGTTCATGCATGTCTGCTGCGCGCAGCCTGGGCATATGATGATCGCGCAACTCCTCAATATAGGCGAGCGCCGCATTCATGATGCTCGCCTTCTTGATATAGAGAACAAAATTTGGGATCATTATCCCTTGCAGGGTTTGTGTCACCCAAGCCGGTCCATACCCCGCGTCTCTTCTTAGTGGCGCTAAAATTTCTTTCTCGATTGATGCCAGTTTCTGGGCGGAAACGGTCGGGATGTCGACCGTTTTGGAATACGCCGCA
>CAYGRH010000289.1:669-4553 GCA_964352165.1 uncultured Hyphomicrobiaceae bacterium
CCGCCTCGCCAGCGATGCCTCCCTGTACAGCAGATCACGACAGCGACGAGCCAATCTGCGTTTAGATTGCACCGCAGATGTAAGAGCCCAACGCGTCGCCAGCTGCGAAAAGTCCAGGCACGTTGGATTCGCAGCGATCATTGATCGGCACGAGGCCTTCGGACTTGTGAATCGCCATACCGGCCGAAGCGCCACCCATTGCAGGCCCCCGCATTCCCGGAGGTCCGCCGCCTATTCCAGGCCCGCCTTCCGGGGGAGCACCACCAGGCGGTGGATCTGGGGGACGACCACCACCGGGCGTCCTTCCGAACACTCGGCCCCACCACGATCCACCGTCAGGCGGCGGGCCGGGAGGGTGGCCGCCTTCTGCAAATTCCTTCGGCCTGAATGGACCGCCATCAGGCATGTCAGGCGGCCCGAAACCCGGACCGGCTTGAACAGGGTTGCCACGCATGTATGCGAGATAGTTTGCCTCCACGCCCAGATCGTGGCGAATGCCAACGCCTTCGGTCGAGGGTTTGCGATCGAACATGTCGCCCCAGCCGTCATACGTCGCGGCCGGGTTTTTGGCCCTTCCAATGTGTCCGTCGTTCCACTCCTTGCCTGTCACCTTGGCCCCGATGTTGTAGGCCATGACTGTCCCGTCATGCGTTAGATCACAGACGGGAAACCCGCTGGGTTTGAAGCCGCCCGCACCGGTACACAAGATCACGGCTTTGGCGCTAAACGAGACGGTTTCCTCAGCATCCAGTCGAAAGCCGGCGGCACCGGTGATTCGGCCACCATCCTTGATGAGGTGTGTGATAACGACCCTCTCGAAAAGCGGAATGTTGCGCTCTTCGATCGGTGTCATGAACGATTTGTTGTAAAGGGTGCTATCGAAGAAGCCCCAAGCTTTGAGGTCAGCAGCACGTGCCAGTGAGTGTTCTGCCGTTTGACGCGTGTAAACGGGATTGCTGGTTCCAAGCGCCGACCGTGAAACAGCGGCTGTATACTCATCCAGCGTCATTTTTTCTTTCGCCGGATCGAAGACGAAGAAGCCCTTTGCAAAGGGTGTGAGCCCGGACGACCCAAGCCGCCCCTTGCACACGATTGTCACCTTTGCGCCTGCATCATGAGCTTTGACGGCGGCAAACAGACCGGCCATGCCGCCACCAATAACAAGGACATCGCACTGTTGCGTGGTGCTGGCGATCGCTGCGGCGTCGATCTGTTTTTTGTTCTCCGCCCAGCCAGCGTCCAGGCCCATTCCGACCATACCCGCGGCGCCACCCAAGGCTAAAACCTGGCGGCGCGTAGGCGTATCGTATTTCTTTGACTGGTTCATTTAATTTGCTCCAGCTGTTTTTGGCGGTTGGACCGGCTTGGGCACTGGGTTCAGATAGAGCCTGAACAGCATTACCACGCCGATCAAAGCGAGGACGATCATCAAGCCAGCCATCAAAGTGTTGGTATGGCGCCCAAGCTTCACGGCATGAATGATCCCGAGCGTGACGAACGCGACGCTCAGGAAGCCGTGGAAGTAGCGCCAGTTGCGGTAGGGGATGTGAAACTTCTTGATCAGCTCCATGCGATAGATCGCGGTCAATGTCAGGATCAACAACAACACCCAGGCAATGAGCCCCATGACAATCCCGGGGTTGCCAAACGCTGTGAGCATGGTGATCAGAGCACTCCAGGGGTTAATGCCCCCTTCAAAAAATCGCGGCAGCACGATCAACAGTGGGTGCAGGAGAATGATCGTCACCGCGGAATAGGCTATGATTTTGTGCAGCTTTTGTATGCTGCGCAGGTCGTAGAGTTGAATGACTTCCATATTGCTGCGCGCCAGATAGAACTGGCCGATCATTAGTGTGAACGCCAGCAGCGTGAGAAGCGAAATCGCTTCCTTCAAACCGGAGCGTCGCGGAAAGTCCCCCAGTGTGAAAAACGCAATTGGCAGGCCCACGAAGATGATGAGGGCGGCGATTGCATAGACCGCTTTAATGTCGGGTTTCATGACCTATCCCCACGATACAACGACGGGGATGGTCTTTTCCGGCGTCAGCGTGATGGCATCGACCGGACAGTACATCCGGCACAGGTGGCAGATCTGGCAGTCAGCGGGATACTTGATCTCGGCCTTGCCGGTATCTTTGTTGATGCGAATTACGTCACACGGACACGATCGGACACATTCTCCGCAACCGATGCATCCGCTGATGGTCTTGATGGTCATTGCTTGGCTCCTGAATTCGTCCGGGCGGCTTTGATGAATTCTACGGCCCCTTGATCACCGTTCGGCAGAGCACCGTATTGTCGAGTTTGAGGTCGCGGCTCCAGATGAGCTTTGCGCCCGGTTTCCAGTTGATCTCGTCGTAGCCGCCCTTGGGGCTGACCTCGGACACCGAGTGCTCGGTCGCACTAGCCCATTGGCTGTCGTCGAAGCCGGCGGCCTGCCAGCCGTTCGGCGCTTTGGTGATCCTCGCCGTGCACTTGCCTTCGCCCACCTTGGGATCGCTCTCGTTGGCGCATGCCGCATCGGCAGGTGCATGGTGGATGACGAGGCACTTCCAGCTTGCATCGGTGACTTTGATGATTGCTCCCGTCTCAGCATTGGTGAACTGGGCGATGGCGCCGCCGTCCCCAATTTGCTGGCGGTTCGATCCGATATATTCGAGGCCGGTGTCATCCTCCACGAAGTCGCGGAACTCGAAAGCGATGGTCATTGGGAAAGTGGCGTTGAACGTGACACCCTCCGCGTTGAAGGAGCGCTCGGTCTTGAAAGGCACGCTGTCCTCAATCAAAGGCTTGCCGTTGATCGCCAGAGCGAACCAATTGTCGACCCAAATCTCAGCCATGACCTTGGTGCCGCCGCTACCTTCAACGACGCGCTCATTGAGGACCTGGCCATCATTCTTTTGTCGATTATCGCATCCGGCCAAGAGGCCCGTAGCGGCAGTTGCCAGAAGCAGGAACTGTGATGAACGTTTCATCGGCAATACTCTCCTTCTTTGACAACGCCATCGTCCGTCACGGTGCGTGTCTCGAAGCGGTAGCAGCCCGGCTTGCCTGACGGCTGGTAGTGGATGTAGTAAGGCTTGCCCTCGTATGTGTAATCCATGCGCCGCAAACCATTGGCGTCCTGGGTGAAAGTCAGGCCCTCGACCCCGCCGCGAGGCGGGCGTCCGTCGGCCGGCCTCAAAGGAGCGATGCGCGGCAAATCCCGCATGCTGGGGACCTCGCCCATCAGGCACTGAATGATATAGGGGGCCGCATCGGAGGCGTGATAGCGATACCCGAAGATCTTGTCGGCCTGCCCGTTGCACACGTCCAGGTCCTGTTTCGCAATCGCGGTCCCATCAGGATTGTTCTTGCCATAGATCGGGAAACCGTCGAATGCCCAGCCGATGATCGCTGCGTCGCCCTTGTTCTTCATCTGATCGATCATGCAGTTCGGCGTCTTGTGATAATGATAGTCGTCGCCCCGGCCGGCGTGACCTCCGCAATGGTCAAGCTCCTTTCTAAGCAACGTGTCGTGCTCAGCCTGGTGATGCTTGAGGTCCTCGACACTCATCTCGCCGCCAGCGGTGTAGTCAAATATGGGCACGCCGTTCACCGCTATACCGAGCGACGAGTCGCGCGTTTTGGGTTGTGTGGTCAGTCTCGGCTCAAGTGCAACGGGCGCAGTGTGATTTTTCGCAGGCACCGGCACTTGTTCAATCGTGCCGACGATCCCATTCATCACGTCGTGATCTGGATAGCTGTCCGAAACCAGATGGGCCTGCCAATCATCGCAGTTGATGCTGACTTTGTCGGCAAAACCAGCACCAGTCACTGAAGCCTTGATAACGGCGCAGCGTTCGGCCCTCAGCTTGGCCGCCACGGGTGTCTCGGTGATGGTG
>CAYGRH010000290.1:0-4547 GCA_964352165.1 uncultured Hyphomicrobiaceae bacterium
AGGCGTCGCCTTCATGCCGTTCCACTTCGGCGGACACTTCCAGGGCAAGGATCTGCGCTCAAAATATCCCGAAGGTGCCGACCCCTACGTTTTGGGTGAAGCGACCAACACGGCGCAGACCTACGGCTACGACGCCGTTACCCAAATGCAAGAAACCAAGGCAACGCTTTGCAAGATCTGGAGGGCCTAATCCATGGCACGCATGAAGTTCCTCTGCGACGCTGAACGTTGCATCGAATGCAACGCTTGCGTAACCGCATGTAAGAACGAGCACGAGGTGCCGTGGGGCGTAAACCGCCGCCGCGTTGTCACCATCAATGACGGCAAGCCAGGCGAGCGTTCGATCTCGGTCGCCTGCATGCACTGTTCAGACGCGCCGTGTATGGCGGTCTGCCCGGTGGACTGCTTCTACGAGACCGAAGAAGGCGTGATCTTGCACAATAAGGACCTGTGCATTGGCTGCGGCTACTGCTTCTACGCCTGCCCATTCGGCGCGCCGCAATATCCTCAGGCCTCGAACTTCGGTTCGCGCGGCAAGATGGATAAGTGCACGTTCTGCGCGGGCGGCCCCGAGGAAGCGAATTCGGATGCCGAGTTCAAGAAGTACGGCCGCAACCGCCTTGCTGAAGGCAAGCTTCCGCTGTGCGCAGAGATGTGCTCGACGAAGGCTCTGCTTGCTGGTGACGGCGACGTTGTGTCCGACATCTACCGCGAACGTGTGGTTGCACGCGGCTTCGGCTCCGGCGCATGGGGATGGGGCAAGGCCTATCCTGGTCCGCAGGGCTGATGCCGGCGCATCTGCTGCCCGGACTGCGCACTTTCGGTCGCGCGGGAATGTCTTCCGCGCTCCGCATAGCGCACTGAAAGCACACGGGGCGGCCCTATCGAGCCGCCCCGTTTGTCGCCACGCGGTTGCTTTCCTTCGTATGGTGGCAGGCGGGCTTGCGTCCGCGCGCCGAACAACATCGGCCTCTCGCCGCGAGTGCTACCGGAATTGAATTGTGGAGTTCCCGCGCCGCGTACTTGAAGGCATCGAATGGGCGTTAGCCACCTGAAAGACATGGGACTTGCCTGAACGCGCTTGGACGTTAGCATCCTGAGACAATTGCCAAGGGACCGGAGAGATAGTCCAACCGCGCAATACAACGCATGAGGAGAAATGTCCTAATGACGGCCAACAAGCGTTCTCGCCCAACGGCGACCAGGCTGAGCCGCATGATTTTCACGGCCGCCCTTGTGGTGCCGACCGCGCTACTTTTATCGGGCTGCCGAGAATCTGAGCAGGGCCGCCCGCTATCCTACGAGCCCGGCGTCTACCAGGGCCCGAAAGATGAGAAAATCGGAGCTGAAAAACGTGAGGAACTGCGCGCCCGTGCCAACAAGATGCGCTTCTGATTGGCCCGCCTAGGGCAAACTAAAAACCGCGCTCATAAAATTCAGCCGGACAGCTATACTCAGCTCAACGAGCCACACGCCGAACCGGTTCCGGTGTAAAGGGAGTAAACGATGACAAGAACAAACGCCGGCCTCAAGGCCCGCAGTCAGGCCCGAGCCGTAACAGATCGCCAAGCAAACCAGGTCATGCATCGGATCATGATACTGACGGCCTCTGCCGCAATGTTGCTTGCCGTATTGCTCTTGGCTTTTCCCGTCCTCGCGCAGGACAATCCCAACGTCCGTCCGCCGTCCAATGCCGTGACCAACGCGGGGCCGTCAAACAATCCGCAGACTGCCCCCGACCTAGGCGGCAATTACGACATCGAGATTTGGGGGCAAGTCCGTCGCGGCCTGTCGGGCGAGGTATCGATCCCGGACAAAAAGGCCGGCGTACTGGTCGACTCCTCCGGCGAGACGTGGCGCGCACTGCGCAACGGCCCGCTTCCGACCTACGGTGCTTATGGCATGATCGGCATGATCGTGCTCCTCGCGTTGTTTTTCCTCATTCGCGGTCGCGTGCGTATCGATCATGGACCAGCAGGCTGGACCATCGAACGCTTCACCGATGTAGAGCGCATGGGACATTGGCTACTGGCCGTTTCCTTCATCATTCTGGCAATCTCGGGATTGAACGTGCTTTACGGTCGCTACGTCGTCCTTCCGGTAATTGGCAAGGAAGCATTCGCGTCATTGTCGATCGCCATGAAATGGCTGCACAACTACGTTGCCTTCGCCTTCATGCTCGCACTGATCATGACGTTCGTGATGTGGGTCCGTCATAACTTCCCTCATCCTCGCGACCTGGTTTGGTTCGTAAAGGGCGGCGGCCTTTTCGGCGGCAGCCATCCGCCAGCAAAGAAGTTCAACGGCGGACAGAAGATCCTGTTCTGGCTTGTTATGTTCAGCGGGTTTTCGCTCAGCCTCTCTGGGCTGCAACTGATGTTCCCCTTCGAGTTACCGCTGTTTGCCAAGACGTTCGCATTCCTGAATAACTTCGGCTTCAGCCTGCCAACGGAATTGACCGCCAACCAGGAACAACAATTTGCCACGACCTGGCATGGCATCCTTGCTCTCGTCATGACGATTGTTGTGATCGCTCACATCTACATCGGTTCGATCGGCATGGAAGGCGCGTTCGATGCGATGGGCTCGGGTGAAGTTGACGCCAACTGGGCCAAGGAACACCACAGCCTTTGGGCCGAAGAAGTTATCGAAGCTGAAAAGATCGTGCCAAGAGGCAGCGGCACCCAGCCGGCGGAGTAAATCCAAGTCCGCGCGCAAACCAATCAGATGGCATCGTGCTCATGCGCGGTGCCATCTTCATGTCAGGCTAAGACCGGTCGTTTTGGGAAGCTCGTTCGCGTTGCCGACGCTAATCAGCAGACGCAGATTGCAGCGATTCAGATGCACAAGCCCGGTAGCGGCCAAATAGTGAGTGGAGGCAGGCACATCGTGCAGCAGACCGCGAACTTGAAATCCTCAGTATTGGCCACCGTCGCGTTTCTGATGGCAAGCGCCTTGGTCGTCTCGGCGATTGCAGCCGACAAACCCAAGCCATCCGACGGCAGCCTCATCGGCCACGGCGGCCCGGTCAAAGCAGTGGCCGTGAGCCCGGACGGCACGCACGCCCTGTCCGGATCATTCGACTACTCGATGATCCAGTGGGGCATCGGCCCTGCAGGCCACCTCGACCAGATAGATACCAAGTCGTCGGCCGACGCCGTCAAACCCGGCCCGGCTGCGCCCGCTCCAGGTTCAGCGCTCATTGCGCGCATGGATTCGATGGAAGGCGCCGTCAACGCCGTCGCGTTCGCCCATCCGGCCGGTACCGCCCCCTCGTTGCTCGCCGCCGGAGATGATGGGTCGCTTTGGCAATTTTCAGCGCAAGACGGCAGCTTGATCAAACGCTTTGAGGGCCACACCGCCAAGGTGGTCGGATTAGCTGTCTCGCAGGACGGCAACTTTGCCGTTACCGCAAGTTGGGACCGAACCGCCCAGATCTGGGACTTGAAAACCGGCACTGCCGGCCCCGTCCTCGAAGGTCACAAAGGTCCAGTCAACGCAGCCGTCTTTTCAGCAGACGGCTCAAAGGTTTTTACCGCCAGCTACGATGGCGCGGTCCACCGTTACCGGTCAGCTGACGGCACCCTCGAGCGACCGATCTACAAACACGGCTGGGGTCTCAACGTTCTCGCCCGCTTGAACAGCCAAGACGCCTTGTTGTTCGGCTCGCTCGACGGGTCGGTCGGCATCGTCGATGGCGTGAATGGGGACCTGTCAAAGTCGCTCGCCTCCCACGATAAGCCGGTCCTCGCGCTGGCGGTTGCTCCCGGTCACAACGTCGTCGCCAGTTCTGGCGGAGACGGCAAGATTCGTGTCTGGGAGAACGACGTCGACGGCTTTACCGGAGCGTGGGGCCTGAAAGAAGAATTTGAAAACCCATACGGCCCGATCTGGGCCATGGCGTTTTCCAGCGATGCCAGCGCGCTGTATTACGGCGGCCTCGACGATGTCGTCCATCGTTGGATCGTCACGCCTCGCCAGCCCTACGAGGTCGTCGAAAGCTCATACCCCCGCCGCTTCCAGATCTCCGGCAACCCTGATGATCCGGTAGCTCTTGGCGAGATCCAGTTTGCGCGCAAATGCAGCGTCTGCCACACCCTTAACCGTGATGGGGCAAACCGTGCAGGCCCGACCCTGCACAACATTTTTGGCCGCCGCATCGCGACGCTTCCGGGCTACAATTATTCCGAACCGCTGAAAAAGCTCGATATCGTCTGGTCGGAGGAAACGGTCGCAAAGCTTTTCGAACTCGGCCCTGAGAACTTCACGCCGGGTTCGAAAATGCCGTTGCAGAAGATGACGAATGACAAAGATCGTGACGCCCTGATCGCCTTCCTCAAAGTGGCGACGACAGGTGAGTCCAAACAAGACCAATCCGGCGATGACGCCGGCACGAAAAATCGGCAGAGCACCGGAAGCAATGCCGCCAAACCGACCGGAGGAAATAACCCGTGAAAGCGTTTCTGATGAGCATCGCCATCCTACTTGCCGTAACCGTCGCCGCAGCCGTCACGCTCGGCACAATCGAGATGTCGGCAGAAGACGTC
>CAYGRH010000291.1:0-4546 GCA_964352165.1 uncultured Hyphomicrobiaceae bacterium
CCCGCGATGTTGCAATTGAAATCCAGTCGGAAGGCGGCGAACCCGAACTCGTTAAAGCCGAAGCAGCCGTTACGCCGGGGGCAAAGCTCTCCGAAGTCGTTGAACTGCGCCGCACGCTCGAAACTTCCGCCCGCATGAGGCTGCTGATCGGCGGCCAGGAGGCGGCCACCTGGACGTTCGTGGTTGACCCCGATTTACCGCCGGTCATCGCCATGTCCAAGCCGGCCGAGAAGTCGCGCCGTGGCTCACTCAAGCTGTCGTATTCCATCAAGGACGACTATGGCGTCGCCTCAGCGCGTGCAAAGATCGTCCGAGCGCCAGCCGAAGACGAAGACCCTGAGACCGCATGGGCGCGCACCGACGTGCTCAAAGGCCCGCGCCCGCCGCTGGAACGTCCTCCGCAACTCGACTTGCGCCTGCCGCGCGCCAACGCGAAGGAAGGCGAAGCCGTCTCGCACCTGGAACTCGGCGCGCACCCGTGGGCCGGCATGAAGGTCATAATGACGCTCGAGGCCACCGACGTTGCCGGCAAAGTCGGCCGCTCCGATGAGATCGCAATGGTGCTGCCCGAGCGCCAATTCACAAAGCCGTTGGCGCGCGCAATCGTGGAGCAACGGCGCAAACTCGTGCAAGATCCCCGCTATCGCGATCAGGTCGTGTTGGCGCTTGAAGCGCTGACTTTGGAACCCGAAGGTTTCATCGACGACGTGCAGGTCTATCTCGGTCTGCGCACGGCTATCTATCGCCTGGAGCGCGAGCAAACCAGGGCCGGTCGTAGCAGCGTCATCGAACAACTCTGGCATATCGCGCTGCGCATCGAGGACGGCGACCTGTCGGACGCGGAACGGCGTATGCGTGAAGCACAGGACAAACTCTCTAAGCTGCTCGAGGACGGTGCCTCCGATAAGGAAATTGAGGAGGCAATGAAGGAGCTGCGCGAAGCGCTCAACGACTACATGGAGCAGCTAGCAAAGCAGGCCCAGGAAAACCCGATGCAGCCTCAGCAGGGGCAGGATCCAGACAACCAGTTCATGAGCCAGCAGGATCTCGAGCGCATGATGCGCGAGATCGAGGAAATGGCGAAAAGCGGCGCACGCGAGCAGGCCCAGCAGATGCTGAGCGAGATGCGCGACATGATGGATCGCATGCAGGCCGGACAGCAAAACCAGCAGCAGCAGCAACAATCCCAGAAGATGCAGGAGATGATGAATGAGCTGGGCGATATGGTCGGCCAGCAGCAGAAGCTGATG
Source organism: uncultured Hyphomicrobiaceae bacterium (assembly GCA_964352165.1). GTDB lineage: Bacteria > Pseudomonadota > Alphaproteobacteria > Rhizobiales > Hyphomicrobiaceae > CAYGRH01. Next base: position 1,251 of record CAYGRH010000291.1, read on the forward strand.
GACGATACGTTCTCCCAGCAGCGCAGCGAGGGCCGGCCGGGGCAGGAGAACCAATCCGGTCAGCAAGGCCAGCCCGGTGAAGCCGGCCAGCAAAGTCAGCAGCGTCGTCGTGGCCCCCAGCAGGGGCGCGGCCCTCAAGGCGGCCAGCAGCAGGGCCAGCAAGGTCAGGCGGGCCAGTCCGGTCAGCAAGGCCAGCAGGGCCAGGGTTTGTCGCAGCGCCAGCAGGCCTTGCGCCAACGCCTGAGCGAACTCCAGCGCGAGATGGGTGAACAGGGTGCCGGAACTCCGCAGCAACTCGACAACGCCCGTCAAGCGATGGAAAACGCAGAACGCGCTCTCCAGGAGGGAGATTTGGGTTCGGCCACAAGCGAACAGGCGCGTGCCCTCGACCAGATGCGCCAGGGTGCCCAGCAGATGGCGCAGGAAATGATGCAGAACATGCCGCAGCGCTATGGCCGCAACGGCGACACGCCGCGCGATCCGCTGGGCCGTCCGCAACGCTCCGAAGGTCCTGACCAGGGCGCCTCGGTCAAGGTACCCGACCAGATCGATATGCAGCGCGCCCGCGAAATCCTGGAAGAATTGCGCCGCCGACTGGGCCAGCCACTACGTCCAAACGAAGAGCTCGATTACATCGAACGACTGCTTCGCCGCTTCTGACAACATCGACAGACGACACGCATACGACGGGCTGGCATGTCGCAATCAAACGGCTCTGACAAAATTCGTCCCAGGCCTGTCTCAATTGCGTGTTTCTGAATGTGTCTCAGCTGCACGCGGGCTTCGCAATCCGTCAGTAACCCAATAGATCGTTTGAACACGTCCTTTCGTGCCGATAGGCTTCATGCGAGAGAAAAAAACGATGGGAGGGTCCGCGTTCTTCTGTGCCTCGTGGCTCGGTGGCTGATCGTATTCGGCCGCAGCCGGCGCAGGATCGACGACGCGGGCGAACTGAATTCAATGGACATCCAGGACCTGCGCATATTCTGCCGCCTCGCCGCGGTAGGAAACCTATCGACTGTCGGCCCAGAGTTCAATCTGACCGCCGGTACGATCTCCAAGCGGTTGCAAGCCATGGAGAGTGAGCTTCGCGTGCGTCTGTTTGCACGCACCACGCGCTCGATCCGCATCACTCAGGAAGGTGAAATATTCCTCGGCCGCGCGCAGAAAATTCTTGCAGAGTTCGACGCCGGCATCTCGGCGCTGGGCAACAACGCGGTGTCTCCGCGCGGGCGCATACGGATCGCCAGTCCGGCCTATCTCGCAGGACGGCATATCAGCGAAGCGCTGGGCGCGTTCCTGAAAGCATTCCCTGACGTCGACACAGAGTTGGAAGTAACAGACCGGCCCGTCAATTTGCATGACGAAGGTTTCGATGCAGCCATCGTAAGTGGCGCCAAGGAAGACGACTCCATCAAGGCGAGGCGGCTTTGCCGTGATCCCCAGGTGCTCGTGGCCTCGCCTGCTTATATCGCGCGGCATGGCACGCCAAAGAACCCCCAGCAACTCGAATTTCATGCCTGCCTGGTTCATGGTGGCGTAAGGCAGTGGTCATTCGAGCGCAGCGGCGAGCGCGAATTAGTCCGCATCCGCAGCCGCATTTCGTCCAACGATTGCGAAACAACAAAGGCCGCTGCCATCGCCGGGCTTGGCATCGCCCGGTTCAGCGCGGCTCGCGTTTCAGCAGAAATCAAGTCGGGCCAGCTCAATACCGTGCTGGGGGCCTACGATGCCTCCCCCGACAGCACGCTTTGGGCAGTGTGCTCTGCTTCAACGCATCTGCCAGCTCGGCTCATTGCATTCCTCGATTTCATGGCCGATTGGCTCGCCGATGGCTCGGACACCAGAGCCGCGGTTGGGCTGCCGAACCAGATCACACTGCCGCCGCAGCGCCGCTCGAACCCCGGTCCCGCTACGGCGCAGCCGTAGCGGGAGGCGTGGCACCAAATCGGATGCCAAGGCCGCCGATCACCTGATGGCTTGTCAGCCGTGTGTCGACGAAGCCTCCGGGTGGCGGCTCGCCAGACCACCACCGGGCAGCCTGCCTGTAGAGATCGGCAAACAGCCCGATCTTCGTGCCGTCGAGTTCCGATAGTGGGATCGAATAACTGGCCAGTGTGAACTTGTACTCAAAGAAGTATGACATCCGCGGCACGCGGAACTCTATTCCCACCAGCACCTGCGCGACCGGTCCGGTGTAAAGGTACTCGTAAGTTCGCTTGCCGCCTTTTTTCATCTGCACTTCAGCGTGCGGCAGGTTGATGCCCGCGCCCAAACCGACATACGGCGACAACCGTGCGCCAAAATCGGGAAGCCGCAGCAGACCGTTGAGCGTCAGCATGTTGTGGCCGTGACTGGCCTCCAGCCTCCGGAAAACATCGCCGAGTTTGGCTTTCTCAGGCGCGGGCTTGCCGTCGATGATGCCTTTGAACGGTAGCTCTTCCTCCAGTATTCCAATGGTCTTGGAGTGTGTGAAGTCCAGCATCGCTCCCGTGCGTCCGCCTTCAAACCAGTTGAGCACCCTTACGCCATAGTAGATGGGATCGATAAACGGCTCGCCGCGCCAGTTGACCCCTTCCACGGTGAAGTCGTGTTTATCGCCGGATTTGAGGTGGACGTCGGAAGGGTAGGTGTAGGGAGCCCCTCCGTAGAATGCGACCATCATTTCCCGTGTCGGCCGGCTCGTCGCGGCGGACTTTTCCTGCCACGCGCGTTGCGCCTCGCGCTGGGCGTCTTGCCCATCTGCGGCATCCGAATTGAAGACGCCTGCGGCGGTCCACACGGCAAGCGCGCAAAGAGCGATTCCGCGGCAGCCGATATCCCATGCGCCCGACGAATGTACCCGATCGGGTATCTGCGGCCAGACCGCTTCGGCAATACGTGAAATCAAGTGTTCTTCCCCCCAACCTGCAGTCTTTATCCGGTCGTTGCCGCAAACTCGCTCGCAACCAACGCTGATTTATGCAAATGCACCCAGGCGATGATCTCTGCCCGGCCATTTCCGCCCGCCCGGTTACACCTCGCAAACGCCCACCGATACCGCGACGGAACCGTCTATCCTTTGACCAAAAAGTCTACCCGTGCCACCCCCGGGCATAAACACTCCTGTTCGTCGCATCCCGCAGCGGTGGAAAAAACAGCAAGTCAGACCTGTGTCAGTAAAAATGCTGGTTCACATCGTTGCGGACGGCTGTGACAACCGGTCCAGCATTGCCCGGACCGCCCTGATCTGAGGCGCTTTCTTATTCAGGTAGTCGCGCCCCGTATACCCCCACCAATCCCAGCAGCCCTTCGGG
>CAYGRH010000292.1:0-4544 GCA_964352165.1 uncultured Hyphomicrobiaceae bacterium
AGTAGCTGTGGACATCGCCGTTCAGCGAATCGAGATATCATCGACTCAGGCTAATTTCGTTCCAGTCAATGTGATTACGGCGCGCGCGTTAGCGCCTCTCCACCGTCTTCTTGGTCTTGCGTCCGCGTTCTTTCAACCCGGAACCGTTGCCTTGTTTCTTAAGGGCCGGGAGGTTGAAAGCGAAATAGAGGCGGCGCGCGAGGCGTGGACCTTCGATGTTCGGCTCGAACCCAGTTTGACCGAGCCCGAGGGGCGTATCGCTGTGATCACGAGCCTGAACGCTAACACTTAAGGTGATTTTCGTGAACGGCGCGATTTTAAGGGGCTCCGCCCCTCGTGTTTTATCTGTTGCAAACCAGAAAGGCGGTGTCGGTAAAACGACGACCGCTATCAACCTATCGACCGCGCTTGCCGCTGTGGGTGAGCGGGTGCTCGTTATCGATCTCGACCCGCAGGGCAATGCTTCAACGGGGCTTGGAATCGATCTCGATGCTCGCCTGTTGACTTCGTATGACGCCCTTGTTGGTCAGACAACGCTGTATGATGCTAGCTTGGCCACTGCTATCCCGGGGCTATGCGTTGTTCCGGCGAACTCCGATCTCGTGGGTCTTGAGGCGGAACTGGTGGCCGAGGCCGACCGGCCATTCAGGCTGCGCGATGCGATTGGCGAGTTGCTGGCCAAGTGCGCAAGCCTGCCGCCGGAGCAGAGCTTTTCGTATGTTCTCATCGATTGTCCGCCGTCGCTCAACTTGTTGACTTTGAACGCGATGACGGCGGCCCATGCCGTTCTGGTGCCTGTACAATGCGAGTTCTTCGCGCTTGAGGGTATCTCGCAGTTGAAGGATACGATCGACAAAATCAGGGCTACGCTTAATCCGAGCCTGGAGATCCAGGGCGTGGTTTTGACGATGCACGATGCACGTACATCTCTTTCACGCGAAGTGGCCGACAACGTCAGGGCGTTTTTCGGTCAGAAGGTGTACGACACGGTGATTCCGCGCAATACGCGGGTGGCTGAGGCACCCTCTCATGGCAAGCCGTTGTTACTGTACGATTACGACTGTGCGGGCAGCAAAGCCTATATCAGACTGGCGACCGAGATTATCGATCGCGAACGGCAGTATAAGGCCGCGTAAACTGAGCGTTTGTGTTCCCGGTAGCCTGGAGCGGTGCGCCATTGCGTGGCCGCCTAGCTGCCTTTTACGGCGATAAGAAACAACAACAGGCGGCGAATTCGCATGAATGCTCCGGTACAAAAAAGCAGACTGGGACGAGGACTGGCATCGTTGATCGGGGAAAGCGTTACACCGATGCCGGCAGTTACTGCCGTGCCGTCGAACGCCAAAAGGCCGCCTGAAGGCGAGCAGCGGATGATCGATGTCGACCGCCTGCGAGGGGGAAAGCTCAATCCGCGGAAGGATTTCCGGGATGAAGAGCTTCAGGACCTTGCGAATTCGATTCGGGCGAAGGGGCTGGTGCAACCCATTATTGCGCGGCCTGATCCGCTCAGTACCGATCACTACGAGATCGTTGCGGGCGAGCGTCGCTGGCGGGCTGCGCAAATTGCCGGTGTGCACCGGGTTCCGGTAATCATTCGCGACCTGGATGACCGGGAAGTGCTTGAGCTCGCCATTATCGAGAACGTGCAGCGGTCCGATCTCAATGCCATCGAAGAAGGCCAGGGCTATCGGGAACTGGTTGAACGCTACAACTATTCGCAAGAGCAACTTTCGGAAATCATTGGCAAGAGCAGAAGCCATGTCGCGAACACGCTGCGGCTGTTGAAGCTTCCCGATGGCGTTCAGGCGCTGGTACAAATGGGCCGGCTGACCGCAGGTCATGCGCGCGCGCTCATTGGGCGCGACGATGCGGAAGCTCTTGCAGAAAAGATCATTGCCGATGATTTGAATGTCCGGGCCGTTGAGGCTCTGGTCCAGGGGCCTGTCGGTTCAGGCGGAATGGGGGCTGGAGCAGGCGGAGCCCGCAAGGCTCGAGACAAGGATGCCGATACCCGCGCCTTCGAAAAAGAGCTGACGGATGCACTCGGACTTCGCGTCGAGATCAAGCGTGGATCTGGCGAAAGCGGCAACCTCGTCATCAAATACGGGAATTTCGATCAGCTTGATTATATCCGCATGCGGCTGACGGGGCTGGACGGAAGCTGAATGCCTGGCGGCGGTTGGTTACATCGTGCCCTTCGATCGCGTGTTTCACGATCCTCAATGATGAAGAGTCTAGTCCGGTCGTCGACTTGACGCGGTCGCGCGCGCTTGCTGCATTGGCGCAAGATCATTGAAGGATAAACCACTGCATGAGCGATGACGTGCTTTTGAGGCTGGCGGCTACGATCCGTGAGCGACGCAATGCGGATGCTGGTTCGTCCTATACGAAGCAACTGCTCGATGCGGGACCGGAACGTTGCGGTAAAAAGCTTGGCGAGGAGGCGGTTGAAACCGTGATCGCTGGAGTGGCGCAAGGGGAAGCTGCGCTATGCTCCGAGGCCGCCGATCTTCTGTATCATCTGCTGGTGTTGCTTGAATCGCGCCATGTCGCGGTGGGTGACGTGCTGGCGGTTCTTGAAAGCCGGATCGGTACATCCGGGATCACCGAGAAGGCGCAGCGGACATCTGCGCCGTGATCTGGTTTTTCTACACCCACGCTTTGTTTCCAGGGCGCGGCTTACCTGACATATGACCGGCCCTCAAATGCCCTCCCAGTCCAAAGTTCAGTTTTCGCCATATCGTGTTTTTTCACGCGATGAATGGGCTGGCCTGCGTGCAGACACGCCTATGACGCTCGTCGCCGAAGAGCTCGAAAAAATGTCCGGTCTGATTGAGGACCTTTCAGTAAGGGAAGTGGAGGAGATTTATCTCCCGTTATCGCGCCTGCTTAACCTCTATGTGGCGGCCGCACAGGAGTTACACGCGGTATCGTCCAAATTTCTTGGCGATCGAGAGGGTAAGGTGCCTTTCATCATCGGCGTTGCCGGATCGGTTGCCGTTGGTAAGAGCACGACTGCCCGCGTTCTCAGGGCACTTCTGGCGCGCTGGCCGAACCATCCCCGTGTGGATCTTATTACAACCGATGGGTTTCTTCTCCCCAACGCCCGGCTCAACTCACTGGGGTTGATGGAGCGTAAGGGATTTCCCGAAAGCTTTGACACGGCGCGGCTGTTGAATTTCCTGGCTGAAGTGAAGTCCGGGCGGGCAAGTGTATCCGCGCCGGTCTATTCCCATTTTCATTATGACGTGATGGAAGGTCAGGAAATCTCGGTCAATCACCCGGACATCCTCATTGTCGAAGGGTTGAACGTGTTGCAACCGGCGCGACTTCCGCGAAACGGTGAAGTTATTCCGTTCGTGTCGGATTTCTTCGATTTCTCGATCTATATGGATGCTGAGCCTGACCTTATTCAAAACTGGTACGTGAGGCGCTTTATGCGTCTGCGGGAGACCGCGTTCCGCGATCCTGGCGCCTTTTTCCATCGCTACGCGCATTTGACGGACAGTGAAGCCAAAGAAGTGGCTCAAAATATTTGGCGGGCCATCAACCTCAAGAACCTCAACGAGAATATTCTTCCAACGCGACAGCGGGCCCGGCTTATCCTGCGTAAAGGCGCAGATCATGCGATCCAGACGGTGGCACTGCGGAAACTGTAATTCGATTTGAGGAACACAAAAAAATGGCCGCCTTGGGGAGGCGGCCAGTTTGCGTGCTCAGGGAATACAGAGACATAATAAGGTGGCAATGAAGCATTGGGGTGCGCCATTGCCAGGTGTATTGAATATCGGCGCTAGTGAAATTTTTTGGGTTTACCCATGCCGAGAATGGCATCCAGCATAAGATTGTTGAGTTCAACCTGCTGACGGACCGCGGCTTGTGCGGTCGGGAGCTTTGCGAGTTTCTGGCAAACTGCCAGATTGATGCCGGCCATGGTTGCCCACGACTTGATGCCGACAGACCACCAGGCAACGGCAACCGTGCCTGGATGAATTGGAACGCATCCGCGCATTGCCGGTTCAACGTAGTCTTGCGACCGTGATTGCGGCTTTTTCTGCGAGTGCGATCCTTGGGTTTGGTGAGTGGTGCGCTGAGAACGTGATTGTTCTGGTTTCGATTTCCTCGGAGTTGCTCCGTTCAGGGCACCGTTGTTGATGACTTCAGTGATGACATCCCAATTCGGGAGGTCCAGAGCCATCGTTCGCGTTTCGGTTTGGGTGTGTGCCTGTTGAAAGGCCTTGTTGTTTTGTGATGGTTCGGACGCTGGCGTTAAAGCGCTGTTCTTGTTGCGGGCGTTGTGACTTGAAGCGTTGATACGCGCTTCCAATTGATCGCGGCGCGCATTGTATTTGTCGCGCAAACGGCGGATCGTCGACGGATCGGAAATGCCCAACGAACGAATAGCCGTTGTTGGTTTTAAATCCGGATCATCGGAAATAAGTTTTGCAACCGCGCGTAATTGGCCGCTGTCGTCGATTTCCGACCCCTTGGGCCGGCCGCGCCGGGCCTTACGTTCAGACATTAAATCTGCCTCTTCAATGGCA
>CAYGRH010000293.1:0-4541 GCA_964352165.1 uncultured Hyphomicrobiaceae bacterium
ACGGAGCCGAGATATTCGTCGGGCACCATGATGGTCGCTGTAATCCATGGCTCCTCGATATGGTCGATATAGACCGGATCGGGCATATCGGCAGGATTGTGCATCTCCTTGATCGTGCCGTCGTTCATGTGGAGATTGTAGACGACCGACGGCGCAGTCGTGATGAGGTCGAGGTTGAACTCGCGCTCCAGCCGCTCCGTGATGATTTCCAGATGTAACAACCCGAGGAAGCCGCAGCGGAAGCCGAAGCCGAGAGCAGCCGAGCTTTCCGCTTCAAACGAAAAGCTCGCGTCGTTGAGCCTCAGCCGTGACATCGCTTCGCGCAGGTCTTCGAAGTCGGCCGCATCGACAGGAAAAAGACCGCAGAACACAACCGGTTGCGCCGGCTTGAAGCCCGGCAGCGCTTGTGCGGTCGGCTTCTTGTCATCGGTTATGGTGTCGCCGACGCGGGTATCGGCGACTTCCTTGATGGCGGCGGTGAAAAACCCGATCTCTCCAGGACCCAGTTCATCGAGGATCTGTTGTTTGGGCCGGAACACGCCCACCCGTTCGATCGGGTGAATGGCGCCCGTCGACATCAGCCGGACCTTCTGGCCCTTCTTCATCTTGCCTTCGATGATGCGCACGAGCACGACGACGCCCAGGTAGGCATCGTAATAGCTGTCGACCAGCATTGCCTTCAGCGGCTTGTCGATTTCGCCCTTGGGCGGCGGCAGGCGTTCCACGATGGCTTCGAGCACGGCTTCCACGTTGAGCCCGGTCTTGGCCGAAATCGGCACGGCATCGGAGGCATCGAGCCCGATCACGTCCTCGATCTGGGCTTTCACGCGGTCGACGTCGGCAGCCGGCAGATCGACCTTGTTGAGAACCGGCAGGATTTCGAGGTCGAGATCGAGGGCGGTGTAAACGTTGGCAAGCGTCTGCGCTTCGACGCCCTGGCTCGCATCCACGACGAGCACCGCGCCTTCGCACGCCGCCAGCGACCGCGAGACCTCGTAGGCGAAGTCGACGTGACCGGGCGTGTCCATCAGATTGAGCTGATACGTGTTGCCGTCCTTGTGCTTGTAGTCGAGCCGGACGGTCTGCGCTTTGATCGTGATACCGCGCTCGCGCTCGATATCCATGTTGTCGAGCAACTGCTCCTTCATCTCGCGCAGCGAGACGTTTCCACACAGCTGGATCAGCCGGTCCGACAGGGTCGATTTCCCGTGGTCGATGTGCGCGATGATGGAGAAGTTGCGGATCAATGAAATGTCTGTCATGGCGCTCATTAGCATTGGGCTTCAGTCGGCGGAAGTGGGCATATGGCGCGCGTTCGCGCAGAAGTCCAACGTCGAATGACCTCTTTTCGTCACGGCTGGCAGGGACAGCACGGCTGGCGCGACAAGTGGATGCCTCGACGGCGCTAGGCGATTGCTGAAATTGGGACCGCAAAACGCCGCAACCGGGGCGATGCTGAAGGCCTTAAAGACGTCGCACGGACTTGACGAAGCCGGTTCCGGCGCGCTTCTGTATCTTTTCAGACATCGGAACCGCCGAGAGTGGCATTCCGCAAAGTAATGATGGAGCCCAACTCATGGCCAGTAAGCAAGATTTCCCCAATCCGGAGAAACTCACCAAAGAAGCACGCGAAGCCACTGCCGATGCCCTGGATGCTCTTTCTCAATGGCGCGAAGAAATGGCCAAGGCCAACGACCGCTATTCCGAAAAGGTTTTCGATCAGATGGCGAAGGCCACCAAATCCATGGGCTGGCCTGATCACCTCATCGATTCGACGCGCGACCACCTCCAGAATGCCTCGAAGATGCAACTCGATATGATGGATAAGGTCGTCGACGCCTGGAAGGGCCAGATCGAAAATACTCAGCCCGGCATGGGAATGCCCGCCGAGTTCGTCGAGCAGATGCAGAAGTTCATGCCGCCTGGCATGACCGGGATGCCTGGAATGCCGAACATGGGCGACATGGGCGGCATGAACAATATGGCGATGGCACCGTTCCAGTTCTGGATGCAGGGTGCCGAGATGTGGCAGCGGAACATGGCAACGGCCATGTCGATGTGGACGCAAGGCCCACAGGCCTGGCAGGACATGATGGACCCCAAGAAGCGCAAGTAGGCTTCAATTCCACCGCCTGTACAAACGAACGGCCGCACCCTCCGGGTAGCGGCCGTTTTTCTTTGTCAAAGCTGCGAGGACAATCTTCGCGGGGTTCACGCCTCGCGCTGGCGTCCCGATCCTGCAAAACGCTCCTTCAAAATGGCAAAGCTTTTCTGGAACGGTCCGAAATAGATTGTCGACAGATCGCGGAACTCCTTGGTTTCTTCGCCAATGCCGAAGCTCTCGACCTCGCGTCCCTTCGGAATGTAGTGCGTGCCAAACATCCGGTCCCAGACAGCAAGCGCGCCGCCGAGGTTCTTGTCGAAGTGGATCTCTTTTTCCGAGTGGTGGATCTGGTGCATCGCCGGGCTGATGAAGTAGCGCTCCAGCGTCGGCCCGAACGAAAGCCACACAGGGCTGTGGCGCAAAACCCCGCCGAAGATATTCGAGACAACAAGAAACACGTTCGCGCCAAACAGCGTCGCGATGGTCAGGTGGTCGCCGAAGAACGCAATGAAGATGCCGTTGACCGTGCCGATTGTCAGTACTGACATCGCCGTCGTCATGATGATCTCGACGGGGTGGATGCGCTCGGCTGTAACAAAGTTCATGTGCTCGGCCGAATGATGAACCTTATGAAACTCCCACAGTTCCGGGATACGGTGGCACATCCAGTGCGCGAAGAATTTCACGAAATCATCGACCACAAATAGCGTGACGGTCAGCGCCAGCCCTAACAGGATCGTCGCGTTGGTCACTTCGCTTCCGGTCACGCCAATTGAGCGCATGGCCCATACGACGGCATCGGCCATCGCGGTCGCATCCATCGCCTTCAGGAGGTGATAGAGCAGCGTGAACTGCAGCATCGCCCAGATGATAACGACGAGATAGTCGTTCTGCGCGCTCTTGGACCACCATGTGTCCTGCTTGAACAGCATACGGGCGGTTGGTGCAGCCTCACGCTCGCGCCAGTAGAGGAACGCGGTCAGAATGAGCCCGGTCAGGATATAAACCCAGAAGTATCTGGTGGTGCCCACCGACATCATCTTCCAGAACGGATACAGCGGCGAAATGGCGAGGACGGTGATCTGATCCTTGATCCAGTCAAACACGGGCTCGAACCTTTCGGGAAAACGCGGGAAACAAATTGGTTTCGATGCCCCAAGGTATGTGCATCGTCATGAAAATCGGCTTAATCGGCGGTCAAATGCGGCATTCCGCCGACGGGCATTGGTGGCTCGAAGGCTGTTGGTTTGTGTTTATGGTTAATGCGCCGTTACTGGCGCGGGGCTCCGATCACATCCGCATCGCATCGCAATCGAGCGCTCGGCCCGATGGCATAAGCGCCCTGGAACCGGCCTGTTGCCCTATTCGTGTCGCGTCATTGGTGCACTTGACGCGCAGCGCGCACCGCGTTGTTGTTCCCACCGTCGTTCAAACGCGATAGCAAAACGCGGCAAGCAACTCGGTTGGGCCGCCACTACGATCAAACAAGCTGGACGCAAGAGGACCGCAGGAAACATGGCAAAGATGAAATCGACAATCCGCACTGCCGCGCTGTCCGCGGCGATCGCGTTGATCGGGCTTACCGCCGGAACCTTTGCCGCTAGTGCCGCCTGCCTCAACAAGGGCAAGTTCGAAAACTGGCTTGCCGATTACAAGAAGGACGCACGCGCAGCAGGCATTTCGCAACGGACCATCGACCGCGCGCTGTCGGGCATGACCCTCGACAAGAGCGTCATTTCCCGCGACCGCCGCCAGGGCTTCTTCGCCCAGAGCTTCTCAAGCTTCTCCAAGAAGCTCGCGACCGATCACCGCCTGAAAGCAGGCCGGCGCGCAATCTCCAAGCACAAGAAGTATTTCGACCGGGCCGAACGCGAGTATGGCGTACCGGCTCCCGTCATAACCGGCTTCTGGGCGCTTGAAAGCGACTTCGGCGTCGGCATGGGCAAATTGCCGGTTCTGCGCTCACTGGCGACGCTCGCCTACGACTGCCGGCGCGGCCCGATGTTCCGCGAAGAACTAACGGCAGCCCTGAAGATTATCGACCGCGGCGACCTGGCCCCCGAAGACATGATCGGCTCATGGGCAGGCGAACTCGGCCAGACCCAGTTCCTGCCGCAGCATTATCTTAACCACGCCGTCGACTATGACGGCAACGACCATCCCAACCTGTTCAAAAGCCCTGGCGACATCATCGGCTCGACGGCAGCCTTCCTGTCGCATCTGGGCTGGAAGCGCGGCCAGCCGTGGCTGCAGGAAGTTCGCGTTCCCGCTGAATTGCCGTGGGACCAGGCCGACCTGGCCATCAAGCATCCGCGCTCGAAATGGGCGGGCTGGGGCGTACGCGCTGCCGACGGTGGCGCAATAAAATCCGATGGGCTTCCCGCTTCGCTCCTTTTGCCGATGGGCAGGCTCGGGCCGGCGTTCCTCGCCTATGAGA
>CAYGRH010000294.1:0-2102 GCA_964352165.1 uncultured Hyphomicrobiaceae bacterium
CATATAGTGAGCCGACATTTTGAGCCCATGACAAATTTTACACGTGCTGCATTTTGCGGGAAGCCAGACGCTTGCTCGGTTCCGCTTCTTCGCCGTGACGACGTCGGCAGTTTACGAAATGAGGCAAACGGAAAATACGGGGATCTGTTGTTGCAGCGGGGGTAAAGGCGAGGCGCTTTTCTTGGAGGCCGGGACCGTGACGGAACGCGAGCACGACACCCAGCGTAACATCGCCCGCGATGTTGCAATGTCGCGTGACAGCCCGGCAGATACTGTGGCGGCTCTCAGTTCGCGCGATTTTCAGTCACCGATCACGCTCGACGACCCTTTTTCTGTCCTACAGTTTTTGCCCTGCCAAAAGACCCATCCAGCCGGTCAGGTACTATTGGTTATGCCGTTGACGGGGCACCCTTCGGTCCTGGTTCGAGATCTGGTGCTGAGTTTGGCTGAGACGTACAATGTCGCCTTGCTCGATTGGAAAGACGCGCGTGACGTTCCAGCCATCCTAGGTCCGTTCGGCTTCGACGATCAGATCAACGCCATCGTTGGAGCGATCCAGGCGATGCCCGACTCCAGCCATATCCTGGGGATCTGCCAGTCGGGGCTTCCCATCCTCACGGCTGCCGCTGCCCTGGGAACCCGTCGCAAGTTGGCTTCGATCCAGTCGCTGACCTTTATGGGCGTTCCATTCGATCCAACCGCCAATCCCACCGAATTGTCCAACGCGCTTTGCGCCAGTTCCCGGATCTGGCTTGAGTTTTTTGAAATCACAACCGTCGACCAGCGCTTTGAAGGCTTCGGCCGCCGCATTTATCCAGGCGCGCAGCAATTCGCGCGCGTGCAGAACTACATTATGAAACACAATTCGCCGGACAGTTGCCTGTATCGCAAACTCTGCGACGACGATGGTCTCGATCCTGAGCAGTTTCCGTTCCTGCGCTCGCTGACAGACCTGAAAGATATTCCCGCAGACCTCTTTCTTGAAAACATCGACCGGTATTTCCACCGCGAGGCCGGGCACGATTTCACGCTGTCGGTTTACGGCGAAGTGGCTGATCTAGAGACTTTGATCGATGTCCCGATCCTGACGCTCGAAGGTGACGAAGACGACATCGTGGCTCCTGGGCAAACGTCATCCATACATCAGGAATTACCACAATCTGCCGAAGCAATTCGTGAGCACGCAGCGATATCGGATGCCGGGCATTTCGACCTATTTCACGGCCGAATTTGCCGTCAGACCATAGCGCCGCATTTGCTGTCGTTTTTCGCGCGCGCATCTGCCTCAAACGCGCTGCATCGTCCAGAGTTTGGCGAGCTGCCCGACCGCGAGAACCGGAGCCGCGGCGGCTAGAACGATCAGCCAGTCTGTCCCACTGAGAGGAACAGTGTGCAATGCCGCTTGCAGCGGTGGCGCGTAAACTGCGAGCAATTGAAGACCGATTGTTCCAGCGATAGCGATGCCAAGCCATCTGTTGCGATCAAGCGACGTGATCCCGGCACCGGGATCGAATGACGATTGTCTGAAATTCAGGACATTCAGCTTTTCCAAAACGATCATCACAGTGAACGCCATCGTCTGGGCGTAGGCGAGGTTGGCGGGCTCACTGGCTTGCGAGTACCAGAACACAGCCAAGGTAATGGCGCTCATGTAGGCTGCAACCGCTGCAACGATTGTGAGCCGCTCGCGCGTCAGAATTGGCTCATCGATGGGGCGCGGAGGTGCACGCATCAGGTTGGCATCCTCCGGTTCGGCACCAAGCGCGAGCGCAGTCGGCCCATCTGTGACCAGGTTCATCCAAAGGATCTGGACAGGCAGGAACACGAACGGGCCGCCGACAATGACCGCCAACCCGATTGCAATGACCTCAGCCGTATTCGACGACAGCAGATAGCAAACGAACTTCAAGATGTTCTGGTATTGGCGCCGGCCTTCCCGGATGGCTGCGATGATGGTCGCAAAATTGTCGTCCGCCAGAACGATATCCGAAGCGCCCCTCGCGACGTCAGTGCCGCGCAGTCCCATCGAAATTCCCACATCTGCTTGTTTGAGGGCCGGCGCGTCGTTGACCCCGTCGCCGGTCATCGCCACGCGCTTTCCC
>CAYGRH010000294.1:2112-4519 GCA_964352165.1 uncultured Hyphomicrobiaceae bacterium
GGCGCAACGCGCGCGAAAATTGCCCCGCCCGCTAGCGCATCGCGCAGTTCACTGTCGCTCATCGAGTCGAGCCGGGGACCGGTCACGACCAGTTCGCCAGACATCCCGATCTGTTTGGCAATAGCGCAGGCGGTCTCTCCAGCGTCGCCCGTGATCATGACGACTTGAACACCGGCGGTTTCCGCTTCCGCAATCGCCGCTGCAACTTCGCCACGCGGGGCATCAAGGATGCCCACGATCCCCAGGAGGGTCAGTCCGTGTTCGGCGGATTCCTTGTCATCGGTCTCAGCCTGGCTGATCTCGCGAGAAGCCAACGCGAGCGTCCGTTTGCCGTCATTGGCGAACGCAGTGAACGCCTGTGCTACCTGCGATCTCCACTTGTCATCAAGTGCCACGAGTTCGTCGCCAACCATGACTTGGCTCGCGCGCTCAAGGATGACTTCCGGGGCGCCCTTCACCAGTGCGACAGTTTCGCCGGAACCACGATTGACGACGATCGTCATTCGTTTGCGCGCCGAGGAAAACGGAACTTCAGCTATGCGTTGGTCATGCCCGTCATTCCGCCCGCCCGCTTTCTTGGCAAGCGTCAGGAGAGCTGCTTCGGTCGCTTCGCCGACTTTGCGCCAGGTCCCGTCCGGCTCTTGAACAAGTTCCGCGTTGTTGCAGATCGCGGCAACCTCCAAGAGTGCTTGCAGGTCCTGCCGGGTCTGCGGATCGACGATCTGGCCGTCGGCATCCAGAATGTCGCCAGCCGGCTCATAGCCCGCCCCGCCGACCGTTATGGGCCCGGCGGGCAGCCATACATCCGAGACAACCATCTCGTTGCGGGTAAGCGTTCCCGTCTTGTCCGTGCAGATGACATCGACAGCACCAAGTGTCTCGGCGGCCTGCAGGTTGCGAAGCAGCGCATTCTTCCGCGCCATCGTCATCACGCCGAATGCCAGGGTGATGGTAATGACTGCCGGCAGACCTTCAGGCACCGCTGCGACCGCGAGTGAGACGCCGGTCATCATCATTTCAAACCACTCTCGCCCTGTCAGCGCGCCAATCAGAACCAGAGCGGCTGCAATGACGATGGCTGCAATGCCGAGTTGACGGCCGAGAAGTTCAAGTTTGATTTCGAGCGGCGTCTTTGTGTCTTCAACCTTTTCGGTCAGCGCAGCGACACGGCCAAGCTCGGTGCGCATTCCGGTCGCCACGGCAACGCCAAGCGCGTGGCCTGCAACAACAGTCGTTCCCATGAAGGCCATGCTAGCGCGAGCCGACAGCGGCGCATCAGCGGCGACTTCTTCCGATTGTTTGTGAGCAGCCGATGACTCGCCCGTCAGGATAGCCTCTTCCGTCGACAGGCTTTGCGCATCGATCAATCTCAAGTCAGCAGGAACCCTGTCCCCTGTCTTGAGGCGAACCAGGTCGCCTTCGACAACGTCACGCGCATTAAGGTCATGGGATACGCCGTCGCGGACGACAGTGGCATGCGGAGCAAGAAACTGCTTAAGCGCGGCCAGGGCATTGCCTGCGCGCCATTCCTGCACGCCTCCGAGGGTGGCGTTCAGCAGTACAATCGCGAAGATCGTAGCTGCGTCGCTGAAGTATCCAACGGAAGCGGAAATAATCGCAGCAGCGATCAAAACGAGAATCAGCCCGGACGAGAACTGGCGGACTACGAGCTCTGTGATGTTCGTCTTGTCGGAACTCAGGATTTCGTTCGGACCCTGGCTCTGGAGACGCTGCGCAGCCTCGGTAACCGACAGGCCGGATCGTTTGTCGCAATGTAACGCGCTGACGCAGGCGTCTGCGCCCAGGGCATATGGTGGTCCCATTTTGTCTTGTTTGACACTACCGGCCGCAGGGGACGGCTGCTCTGGCAGCGTTGACGATTGGGTTGGGCTCTCACGCATTCAACTTGATCATATATTGAGGCCTCCTCATCGATCCGCAATGGAGCAGGCTGCCGGCGCAGGCGCATTGACTGCAATCAATCTCACCGCCGTCTGCGGCACTTCGCGCAAAAGCGGCAGATCGAAAGGCGGGCTAACCGATCAAAACTGCGGGGAACGGGATCAGTGCGACCAAGCGACAAGTGTTATCCGCATCACCGGCTTGCCGAAATGGAGCGCCGAAACAGAACGAGGCTCGCCGCAAAGAACCCGAAACCCAGCGAACCCACCATGATGATTTGCGGCCAGACGATATCCAGCCCCGCTCCGCGAAAAATGACGGCTTGCGCGAATGCCATGTAGTGGCGCGACGGCAGGAACCAGGTGATGGGTTGCACCAATGGCGGCTGGCTCTCGATTGGCGAAATGCCCCCCGAAAGCATCATCATTGGAATAATGGTCATGAGCATCAGCAGCGCGAACTGAGCCATCGAGCGCGCAATGGTTCCAAGGAACATGCCAATCGC
>CAYGRH010000295.1:0-4481 GCA_964352165.1 uncultured Hyphomicrobiaceae bacterium
TGCTACGCCGCATGCGCGTTCACGCCAACTGCGCCGAGTATCTCCCGATAGCGCTAATTACACTGGGCCTGGCTGAAAGCTTGCAGGCCCCGGCGTTGGCATTACACGCAATCGGCCTGACGCTGACCGCCGGCCGCTTCCTGCATGCCTATGCGCTCTCCCAGGAACCTCACATCATGAAGCTGCGCGTTCTGGGAATGGTGCTGACATTCGCGGCCATCGCCGCTGCAGCCGTTCTGGGTTTGCTCTGGTCACTGCCCGTTGTGTTTTAGACGTCAGAAAAACGAGACCTGGAGATGCTCACAACAACCACCTCATTCGACGGCCCGAACTGTCTCGCCACCTCCGGCCGCTATCCCTCGCGAGACTGCCGCGCCTTGCCATTCACAATGGCAAAATCGAGCGGTAATTCCGTCGTGCACTTGATTTGTTCCATCGCAAACGCCGACGACACCTTCGCGATCTCGATCCGCCCGATCAGACGCTTGTAGAAGTCGTCGTAAGCGGCAATGTCGGGAACGACGACGCGCAACAGATAATCGATGTCGCCCGACATCCGGTACAGTTCGACGACCTCGGGAAAATCGGCAACCGCGTCATGGAACTTCTCGAGCCACGACAGCGAGTGCTGGTCAGTCTTGATCTGCACGAACACCGTCACGCCCGCATTGACGAGACCGGCATCAAGGATTGCAACGCGGCGCTGAATGACCCCGGCTTCCTCCAGCTTTTGGATGCGCCTCCAGCACGGCGTCGTCGACAGCCCGACCTCCTTGCCAATCTCAGCGACGGCAAGGGTGCAATCTCTTTGAAGGATACGCAGGATTTTAACGTCCATCTCGTCGAGCAAGGATCACCTTTTGAGCAATTTATGTTCCAGATGCGGGCCATCTAGCCGCAAAGTTTGCGCAAGATAACAAAATAAACCGGAATATTCGAATGATTTTTCCCAACCGGCCGTTTTCTACCCTTGATATGGCGGGCAAACCTGCCGATATTGCCATCTCCAAAAACCGGCCATCTGTCTCGGGCGGGAACTGACCTGAAGCCCATTCGCTTAAGGCAATGACAAGAGCGCGCGCCTGCACAACCGCTCACGCGCGGACCAGCCCGGAAGGGGAACGACTGCAATGGCTTCTGTAACACCAGCCCCGGCAAAGGCGCATCTTGCGGAAGGCACGCGCCCAGATTCCGAACTGACAAAGAACCTCATCTATTTGACCCCGGACTTTGCAGTAGCCCCGGCGCTCAGCGCGGAGGATTTTGCAGAAGCTGCCCGGCTCGGTTTCAAGTCGATCATCAACAACCGGCCTGACGGCGAGCAGGACGGCCAACGCCCTGCAGCCGAGCTCTCATCACAAGCACAGTCCGAGGGCCTCGGTTACGCCCACGTCCCAGCCAACAAACTCGAATTGTTCTGCGACGACGTCGTTGACGGAATGATCGGCGCGATGAAATCCGCTGAAGGTCCGGTCCTCGCCCACTGCCAGTCCGGCATGCGTTCAGCAATCGTCTGGGCGGCAGCCACCTCGCGCAATCGCCCCGTCGACGATGTCTTGGAGATACTGGACAAGGCTGGCTTCGAACTTGATTTCCTGCGCGACGAACTTGACCAGCAGGCCAACCACGCCGACGCCATCGGAACCATCCCCAGCGCAGCCAGCGCACAACCCGGCCCAATCTCGACATGGGACTCGGTACGCGGTGCCATCAAAAGGCAGCTGCCCAAATTCATGACGGGTGCGAACGAAGAGCCAGACCAACTCGCAGGCGCAACTGAGGCAACAACTGTTCGTCAAACCAGGGATTAGCCTTCAGCCAGGCGTTGTTGCGCCAGGACGGATGCGGCAGCGGAAACATCGCGGCACGCGGTAAAACATGCGACAAGCCTGTTCCTGCTCCCAGGATCAGCTCCCAGTTGCGCACCGTCTCCCGCAATGTTGCTTGCGCACGTGTGCCCAGATGCCACTTTTGCGCATATCCGCCGATCACGAGGGCCAACTCGATCTGCGGCATCAGCGTCAGGAGTTCATCGCGCCACAACGTCGCGCATTCGCGACGCGGCGGCCGGTCAGCGCCCTTGGCATCGTAGCCGGGAAAGCAAAACCCCATGGGAGCGATTGCAATGCGGGACGCATCAAAAAAAGTCTGCTCATCGATGCCCATCCAGGCGCGAAGACGTACACCCGATGGGTCTTTGAACGGCAGCCCAGCGTCGTGGGCGCGTATTCCGGGTGCCTGTCCGAATATCGCAATGCGCGACGTCGCCGACACTTGCAGGATGGGGCGCGGCTCATGCGCCAGCGCGGGTCCATCAGGATCATCGACGCATTTCCGGCAGGCACGTATCCGTTCCGCACATGCCGCGACCTGCTGGGATTGAACACGCGCTGCGCGTTCATACCGGCTTGATGCGGACCTGCCTTTTGTCGGCATATCTAGATCTCGAGAACCAGTCCGTCTTCGGCAAAAACCACCCGCTCATCTTCAACAGTTTCGCGCTTGTCCAGCATGGCGTGCCCCATGTGCGTCAGCATGATGCGCTTGGCTTCCAGACCGTCGAACTTCTCGCGCAACAACATCCAGTTCATATGATAGCGCGCCGGCTTGTCGTAACCGAAGCATTCCGTGATGTAGACATCGGCACCGCGCGCGACATCGAAGAGTTTATTAACCCATTCGGTATCGCCGGAGAAGCCGATGACGCGGTCGTTGAAACGAAACCTCAAGGCAAAAGGCGGTGCGCCGCACGGATGGCTGACTTCGAACGCACGCACGCAGACGCCCCCGACCTCGATTTCGCGGCCCTCTTCGAGCTCGACAAATGAGAGACTGAAGTTAAGGCGATCAGGAAGTGCACCAGGAAATAACGCAGCCACAGCAGCGCGCAACCGTTCTTCGATGCCAGCCGGACCTACAATCGTCAGAGGCGCACGCCGTTGACCAACATGTTGCGCGTGCAGCAGCCACCACACGAGACCGGAGAAATGATCGCCATGCAGATGAGAAATAAAGATCGTCGGCACGGAATTGGGATCAAGGCCGAGCTTTTCAAATCCAATCAAGGCGCTCGCACCGCAGTCGATCAGAAACGAGTTATCGTCGTCCGCCACATGATAGCAGGTCTGTAGACGTCCACCCGAACCAAACGCATCACCCGAGCCGACTACTGTGAGCTTCATACTCTCACCTATACGTCCGTTCCCCAATCGCACTTACTGCCACGAACGGAAGTACACGACTGTTCCCTGCGTAACATCACGAAAAATCCGTCAGGCCGGCGGACCGTCAAGCCGAAGCGCTCGGCCGAGCGGAAACCTCGCCATACCAGCGCACAACGTTCGCCAACCCATCGGGCCGGTCGATCTTTGCCGGCTTCATGAAGTCGAATGCCACCATGGCAGTGATGTCGGCAATGGAAAACACGTCACCGGCAACAAACTGTGTCTTGCCCAACTGATCGTCGAGCAACTTGAGCTGCTCCTGCGCCTTGGGCTTGTTGCTTTCCCCCCATTCGGGAACCTGGGGAACTTCCCGCTCAACCATGGAGGGATGAAGGTGCCGGAAGGCCTGGGCGACGTTAAAAAACAATCCAAGCTCGATACGGCGGTTCCACATCTCTACGATCGCCTTTGACTTGGCGTCGTTCCCCATGAGCGCAGGCTCGGGCTTCGTTTCCTCGAAATAGCGGCAGATCGCGACGGTCTCAGAGATATAAGCGCCGTCATCGAGCACAAGGATGGGAACCTTTTGCATCGGGTTCATCGCCGTAAACGCCGCAGACCGAAGGTTGTCCATCGTGAATTCGAACGGCTCGTAAGCAATCTCCACGCCTTTTTCGGCGAGAAAAATTCTCACACGCCTCGGGTTGGGCGCCGTCCTAGTCTCGATGATCTTCATGTTTCCCCCAGATTTTTCCAAACTGCAGAGCAGCCTAATGTTCAGTTCCAGCGATTGGCTGCGCCTTCTAGCGCCCGATCCCACGATCATGACGCCAGTCCCTTGGACTCTGAAACTGACTACCCCAAAGACCCCGGCTGGCCTGCTTTGCCGCGTCCTCGTCTGACTTGTACTTGCCATACGAAACAGCAAAGCCAAGCGCCACCATTTCCTGGTTCAAATTCGTTTTGCCCACATAGCACGTGCCCAGCAGCCGGCCGTGCTTGTCTTCTTCATCGCCAGCACATCGCACGGCGTTTTTCGCAGTCAGGCGTTGTAGCTGCCGCCGAGCTTCTTCGCCGCAGTCCCAGTCACGCCCGTTGCGCTGACACATCTGCCGGCCCTCAGGCGCATCGATCCCGACCATCCGCACTTCCCGGCCATTAACGAACACGCTGTCGCCATCCACCACGCGTGCGGACCCTTCCACGCTGAGCGCGCCTCCACCCGAGCCGCCTCCTTCGATCAACCTGGAAATGATGACTGCCGCGATCAACACGATAAGCCCCAACAGTGACTTGGGCCGCCGCAGCCCCTTAAGG
>CAYGRH010000296.1:0-1386 GCA_964352165.1 uncultured Hyphomicrobiaceae bacterium
TTCCTGGAGCGCGCAGCGATCAACGCGCCGATCCAGGGCTCGGCCGCCGACATCATCCGCCGCGCCATGATCCGCATGCCGCGCTCGCTGGAAGCTGCCGGCCTCGGCGACGTTCGCATGTTGCTGCAGGTCCACGACGAATTGATCTTCGAGGTGCGTGAGGCCGACATCGACAAGACGCTGAAAACCGTCATCAAGGTGATGGAGAATTCAGCCATGCCTGCCGTTGCTCTTTCCGTACCGCTGAAGGTCGATGCCAAGGCAGCCGACAACTGGGAGGCCGCCCACTGATGCCGAACGAGGCCGCGCTCCCGCTTTCCGGCATCCGTGTTCTCGACGCCAGCCACGTCCTGTCCGGCCCCTTCGCCACCTACCAACTCGCACTGCTCGGTGCAGAAGTCATCCGCGTCGAACGCATCAACGGCGACGATTTCGTCCGCACGCACGGCGGCACTGATGCCATGAAATCGGCGGGGCTCGGCGCATCGTTCCTGTCGCAGAATGCCAATAAGCGCTCGATAGCGATCAACCTGAAAGATCCGCGCGGCGTTGAGGCTTTCCTCCGCTTGGCCAAAACAGCCGATGTGATGATGGAGAACTTCCGCCCCGGCGTGGTCGACCGGCTGGGCGTCGGCTTTGCCATCATCGCGGGCCTCAACCCGAAGATCGTCTATTGCAGTCTCACCGGCTACGGCCCGTCAGGCCCCTTGGCGAAGGCGCCCGCCTACGATCATATTCTGCAGGGCATCTCCGGCATGATGGCGATGTCGGGAACGCCCGACAGCGGCCCGATGCGCGTCGGCTTCCCCATCGTCGATTACATCGCAGGCCAAACGGCAGCCTTTGCCATTCTGGCAGCGCTCACCCAGAGAGATCGGCACAACCCCGGCCCGCAGCACTTGCAAGTGCCGATGCTCGACAGCCTTGTAGCCCTGATGGCAACCTATGCCATCGACCACGAAACGACTGGAAATCTGCGCGGACTGGAAGGCAATCAAGCATTCTCCAACAGCCCGTTTTCAGACCGCTTCGAAACGGCTGACGGTCAGATCGTCGTCACAGCGAACACACCGGCCCAGGCCGCAAGGCTCTGCGATGCCATCGGTCGCCCTGATCTGAATGAATTAAACGAGCAAGAAAAATCCGGCGGCAGGCTGAGCCCAGAGCAACGCACTCATATCGCAACAGCGCTGCGCGAAGCTTTCGCGGAAGCCTCCGCCGAGGAATGGGAATACCGCTTAATGGCGGCAAGTGTCCCGGCAGCAAAGGTCCGCACGCTTGCCGAAGTTCTCGCCCATCCGCAGATGGCCGAAGGCGGCTTGATGCGTGAACTGCGTGTGCCCGAAGCGGAATTGTCCGTTCATGTGCCGGGACTGGCCTTCCGCT
>CAYGRH010000296.1:1396-4471 GCA_964352165.1 uncultured Hyphomicrobiaceae bacterium
CCGCCCGCGACCTGGAACCGGCCCCCACGCTTGGCCGCGATACAAGCGCAGTCCTTGCCGAAGCCGGATATTCAGAAAACGAAATCGCCGAACTCCGCGCGGCCAAAGTCGTCGGCTAGGTCCCGCCCCCCACGCTGGCAGTATTCTCCGACGCGGTTAAACGCGACCCATTGGGATGCCGTGCAACGGCAACACCGTTTCCCAATCCGCACAACCACGCTTGTGAGTACCGCCAAGCGGACTACTATTGCTCGTTGGCGGAAATACTATTTCTCAAATTCATTCTTCGAAAAGGTCGGTTGGCGATGAAGCTTGGTGGTATGGGCGTAGCAAAGCTGATCGCAGCCCTGGCCTTGATAATGACAGTTGCAGCCATCGCGCCGGTCTTCGCCCAGGACGGCGATATGTCCTGGCAATTCACCGAGTTCAACGACCCCGAAAATAAGGGCGCACTGACCTCCCGGCTCGTCTACGGCGTCCCCGAAACCGACAACGTACAGGTGGCGGGTGTCTGCGACGGCAGGCCGAGCACCGGCGCGAATTTCTCCAACTTCACCTTTGGCACCGCGACCGGCAGCCTCAAGGACGGCGCAGCCGTCGACCTGAGCTTTTCCGGTGGCGGATTTTCGAGGGTGCTGAAAGGCGCAGTGTATGGAACGCAGGCCGAAGTCGGCGTCTCCGGCGTCAACCTCGACATCGAACACACCGATCCGATCTGGGATGCGCTTTTGACCAACGAGGCGCTCGACTACCTCATTCCGGGTTATCGCGCGAACCGGCTTGAGCTGCTTAACGGACGCGAAAAGATCCGCAGCTTCATTGAAGCCTGCCGGGATTACGCGGACGCCATCCTAGGAAAGCGCGCGGCGGCGGAGCCCACTCCACCGGCCATCAAGACGGGTTCCGGGATCTCTGAACAAGAGGCGTTCAACAGCGCCAAAGAACTCGGCACCATTGAAGCATGGGAAGCCTTCCTGACAAACTTCCCGTCGGGTTTCCGCGCCGATCTCGCCCGCGCCTACGTGAATCGCCTGGCAACATCCGGCGGCAGGGCAGCAAGCCCAACGCCTCCCCGCACCGTCAACAACGCACCCCCGCGAGCCGCACCCAGCACTGCTCCCAGGCCCGCCGTGGCCCAACCATTGCCAACCCTGAACCTAGGCCCCGGCTTCGAAAGCTGGCAGACCGGAAACCGCACGCTTGCCATGTCGAACGGGCGCTCCGGCTATACGGCAAGCGTCCACGCAAACGGCGTCGAACTCATTACCTTCTGCCTCAACTACAACCAGACTGGCGGCGTCGGCTACGCGCTGGGAGCCATCGTCAAGAAGAGCCCGCGCGGGCAGTATCCCAACTACATCGAACGCATCAATCAGGGGCTCGCAGCAGCACCCACCTATGCCAACTCGACGCTCAAACAAATTCAGATGTCGTTTTCGAACGGCGCGAACGTATCACTGGCCTCTGCCAACCCCGCGCTGATCGGCGATGAATTGGCCGTTGGCATGATCGGCCAGGGCTTCGCGCAGGAATCCCCCGACCTGGAAAACATATTGTCCCAGCAGTCGATGACCATCGCAGCTCCGCCGTTTGCCGCGACCTTCCAGTTGACCGGAAGCCGCGGCGCAATCTGCGAAGTGATGAACCGTTGCGGCGCGTCCGTGCCGGGCTGCCGCGGCAAGCCCGCGATTACCCCGGCCGCCAGTTCCGGCGGCACGTCATGTTCCGGCGGACAGTATTTTTCCAGGAGCGCGGGCGCGTGCCGTTGTCCGAGTTCGAAACCGGATTGGGACGGCAGCCGCTGCGTCGCCCGCCAGCAGCTTCAGTGCGGAAAGAATTACCGGCTGAGCAAAGGCAAGTGCGTGCTAATCCAGAATTGTGGGAAGAACGCCTACCGCAGCCCCGAAGGCGACTGCTATTGCAAGTCAAACTACGAGATGCGCGGCGGCAAGTGCCGCTGGAAGACCGACAAGCAGGGCTTCGAGGTCGCCCCCTGGAAGAAGTCCGGCTGCAAGGGGCTCGAGCGCAAATGCAATCAGGGCAACGGCCAAGCCTGCATGAAATACGAGGAACGCTGCCAGGTGAACTGAACTGAGGCCCGACGAACGCGCCTCCCGCTTACCGTTGGCTTTCAGCCCCCGTACTGGCCGACTTGTAGTCGGGTGCCCACATCGCCATCGTGCCCGCGCCCTGGAAGTTGCGGTAATCCATCTGGCCGATCTGCATCTGGAATTCCAGCGGCGCCACGGCCCCGCCATCCGCGATCAGGGCGGACAAACCGTCTTTTTCCGGTTGCGCCGTCTGCAAGGTCAGCTTGAAGGAATACGTGCCGGGCTCCAGATCCAGGACCCGCGATACCTTTTCATCGTTCCTGGGAAAAAACTGCAGCGCGTCTGAAAACGACGCCCGCCCGGCCAGCGACACCGGCGCGAATGGCTTCACCGGCTGCTCCATCCA
This sequence comes from uncultured Hyphomicrobiaceae bacterium, assembly GCA_964352165.1. Taxonomy (GTDB): domain Bacteria; phylum Pseudomonadota; class Alphaproteobacteria; order Rhizobiales; family Hyphomicrobiaceae; genus CAYGRH01. Next base: position 3,854 of record CAYGRH010000296.1, read on the forward strand.
CGCGCCTCGGCGCGCGGCGTAAAACGACTTCACCTCTTTGGTGCGCGGGTTCGTCACCTCAAGATCGACCGACAGCACCGTGCCTGAACGTGCCCCGTCATTCGCGAGCGTGATCGGCATGATGAAAACCTCGAACGGGCTGTCGGGGCTGTCGGGGTCCGTATAGTCGATGCGGGGAGGAACGTAGATCGCAAGCTCAGGCGAGCGCAGCACCGACTCATAGACGGAGTAGGCCGAAAACAGCAGCGCCACCGCCGAGATCACGGTCGCCAACAGATTGCCCCGGTTGGCAGCCCCGCGCGCCTGATCGAGCGCATCTTCCTGAGCGTAAGCGCCTGCATGCTTCGCCGGCTTGACCATTGCCCCAATCCCCGATCATTACGAACTGACCTGTGTTCGTAACGCCAGTGACATGGGACAGCGACCGAAAAATGGCTGCAGCGGGAGATCTCAACGCGCATGAGGCCGAATTCAAGCCAACCCGCAGTCGGGTCCTGGCCTGAAGGTCGTTGCAGACTTCCGATCGCGAGTCTGACCGGGAGGACGCCTTATTGCGGCATGATATCGAGCGGCGAGAGCGGTCGTTTCGCTGGCTGAGCCTTAACCGGGCGAACGGTC
>CAYGRH010000297.1:0-4462 GCA_964352165.1 uncultured Hyphomicrobiaceae bacterium
GCTCATCCATTGGAATGTTCGGACACAGGCTCTGGGCGGCTTCGGTCTGGCCCAGACCGCAGATGTCGTCGCGCTCGCCTTCAATTGTCAGCAACGCCGTTTTTTCGATGGCTGAGCAATCAACGGGGATGCCGCGGTGGACCATGTTGCCATCAGGAAGGGCATGGGTCTGGAATACGGTCTCAACGGTCTGCAGATAGAACTCCGCCGGCAGGTCCATGACCGCGAGGTATTCCTCGTAGAACTCATTGTGGCTGTTGACGGAGTCGCAGTCGCCTTTGACGAGGTTGTTGAACAGGTCCATGTGCGCCTTGGCGTGGCGCTCCAGGTTCATGGTCATGAATCCTGTCAACTGGACGAAGCCCGGGTAGACGCGGCGCATGAAACCAGCATTGGGAAACGGCACCATGGAGATGACGTTTTGCTCGAACCATTCAACGGGCTTTTTCTGGGCCAGATCGTTGACGGCGGTCGGGTTGCGGCGCGTGTCGATTGGCCCGCCCATCAGCGTCAGTGATGCAGGTTGGATCGGGTCGCCGCGCTTGGCCATGACGGCTGCGGCCGCAAGGGCGGGTACTGCAGGTTGGCAGACGGCCATCACATGGGTATTCGGGCCGATGAACTGCGTAAACTCGATGATGTAGTCGATGTAGTCGTCAAGATCGAATGAGCCCTCTGTTACCGGAATATCGCGGGCGTCGATCCAGTCGGTTATAAAAACCTCATGCTCGGGCAGCATCGCCTTCACAGTGCCGCGCAGGAGCGTCGCATAGTGGCCCGACATGGGAGCCACAATCAGAACCTTTGGATCGTGCCGGGCACCGATGACGGAGGTATCACGCTCGAAATGCAAAAGGTTGCAGAAAGGCTTCGACATCGCCGTCGTGATGTCGAGTGGAACCTTGAGCCCGTGCAGCGACGTGTCCTCGATGGCCCACTCAGGCTTGCCGTAACGCTTGGTGATGTTTTCGAAAACGCCACAAGCTGCTGCCATTGCTTTGGCCGCAGGGGTCATTGCGAACGGGTTGAAAGGTGTTTCGAGCTGCATTTTCAGGCCGTGTGCGGCGATCCGCATCGGCGAGATTAACGCGCGAGCCATTTCATAGGCGTGATACTGCATTGCCGCTCCTGAACCGGGCCGTAATCGGGCGCAAAGACGCGCTGCGACGACTTTAACTCTTAGTGATGTTGCGGCGCGGTAGTATTTTTCCGCATTGCACCATTTAACAGCGTGAACGTCAAGTTTGCGATGGTTGTGTGTCGCTGACCACCGTTTTTTTCATGTTTGAGCATTCGAAGATAATCTCGAAAGCCTAATATCCTGCAATACCTTAGGGAACACGACTGCGGGTTGTCTTACACGTGGCAAGGCGGGTGCACGGTTTTGGTGTGCGCTGATATCCCTCAATGCTCTGAAAACATTGAATTTTTTGATTTTTCTGCGCGCTGACGCGGCTGTCGGATGACCGTTTGCGCGTCCGTGGGCTGAGGCCGTAGCCGGGCCATTCCAGGGATCGCGAGCCCAGGCTAAAGATCCGTCGGGTCTGAGAACTGATTTCGGCGGGGCGTGCCGTTTGAGGCCAGGGGAGCGTTATCGGTTCGTCAGTTTTAACTCGATGCGGCGGTTCTTGCGCAGTGAATCCGCGTCGTTACCCGATTCCAGGGGAGCGAACTCGCCGTATCCGGCGGCTACGAGCCGATTTGCCGGCACGCCTTTCGAGATGAGATGGCGGACCACCGAGATGGCGCGCGCGGTGGACAGCTCCCAGTTCGATGGAAACTGGAAGTTATTGATCGGCTGAGCATCGGTGTGGCCGTCAACCTGCAGAGCCCAATTGATCTCATCGGGGATCTCACGTTCCAGCTCGACGATGGCGGCGGCCAGTTGATCCATCGCAGCCAGTCCTTCGGGAGACAGCTCAGCCTGAGCTGAGGGGAACAACACTTCCGATTGGAAAATGAACCGGTCGCCGACGACGCGGATATCTTTTCGGCCTTTCAGAAGATCGCGCAGGCGTCCGAAAAAGTCGGAACGATAGCGTTGCAGTTCCTGGACCTGGCGCGCGAGAGCAGCATTGAGGCGCGCTCCCAGATCCTTGATGCGGTCCTGCGAGACGGCTTCGCTTTTCTCGCTAGCTTCGAGCGCTTCGTTCAGTGCTGCGATCTGGCGGCGCAAAGCGAGAAGCTGCTGGTTGAGGAGATCGACCTTTGCCAGTGCCTCGCTGGTGATTTCCTTTTGCTGGTCGAGCTCGGTCGACAGGCTCGAAATTTGAGCCGATGCAGCTTTGGCGGATTCATCACCCGTCAGCGCAAAACCCGACAGCTTGGCATTTTCTTCGCGCAGGGCGGCGAGCGAAGCCTGGAGCGCGGCGAACTCGTCGGCTGAGTCCTTGTTCTTGTTTTTTTCAAGCGAGAGAAGGCTCGTCAGTTCCGCAATCTGGCGTGTCAGGCGCTTGAGCGCTGTGTCCTTGCCGCTGGCTTCCTGGCTGGCGAAGTATTGCGCGAGCATGAAGATCGACATCAGGAAGGTGACGACCAGCAGAAGCGTGGAAAGAACATCGACGTAGCCGGGCCAGAACTCGCCGTAGTCTGCCCCGCGGCGGTTGCGTCCGCGAGCCATTCTCAGCTCCCCCGACGTTGCAGGTTGGCGGCGAGTTCACGCAGCGATTCGGTTACGAGCGTTTGTTGCTGGGCCTGTTCGTCGACCCATTCACGCACGACCTTCTGCTCCGCGCGCATTTGTTTGACGAGCTGGTTGACGCCTGCTGCCAGTTCATCGACGCCTGCTGCACCGGCCTGACCGGGAGCCAAACTGCCGGTGCCGGCGTTTTCGCCAAGCCTGACATTCAGTTCTTCCAAGATGCGCTGCATGTCATAGAGCGTTGCAGCAAGCTGCCGGTTGACGCCTTCATTGGTGGTGCTGGAACCGGGCGTCAGTTCGGTGATGTTGGACAGCCATTCCTCAAGCTCATTGTAGAACCGGTTCTGGGCATGGCTCGATTGCAACTCAAGGAAGCCGAGAACGAGCGAGCCAGCAAGCCCGAGAAGCGATGAGGAGAACGCGACGCCCATGCCTTGCAGCGGAGCAGCAAGGCCAGCTTTGAGGTCGCCGAACAACTGGACGGTGTCGGAGGCGTTGTTGTCGATCTGGCCGATGGCCTGTCCGACGGACTGGATGGTTCCCAGCAGGCCCCAGAAGGTGCCGAGAAGGCCGAGGAAGACGAGAAGCCCCACCATGTAGCGGCCTGTGTCACGGGCTTCATCAAGGCGCGAACCAATAGAATCCATGATCGAACTCATGGACGCGGTGGTCAGTGAAATCGTGCCGGTGCGATCGCGCAGCATGGTGGCCATGGGGGCCAGCAGTCTGGGATTAAAGGACGCCGCAAGTCCGGGATCGGAAATGCGGAAGGCGTTGACCCAGCGGATCTCGGGGTAAAGGCGTGCGACCTGCGTGAACGAATAAATGATGCCGAAAAATAAAACTGCGAGGATCAGACCGTTCAAGCCCGGGTTGGTCATCAGGGCATCGATCAGTGGACGATGCAGGATTGCGGCTACAAAACCAACCAGCGTGAGAAAGATGAGCATGCGGATGAGGAACAAGCCGGGCGTGCTCAATGACCGGTGCACATGGGCTGACCCTCTGTCGCCCGTTCGTCTTTTCGCCATTAATCGGCCTCCAGTAGCGCCCCGACAACCATTCGCAATTGCCGCCTCGCGTCGGTCGCAGAGACTATGTCACACCGATGGCACCTGAAACCGGCAACATCGTGCCCTCGGTGCGGATATCCGCACGATTTGTGGCGGAATTGTCTTGGGCGGTCTGAAATGATGATCAAGAAAGGCCGCGAAACGCACTGCAAATCTAGCCCTCAAACGAGAAGAGCGTTAAGCGGCCGGCTTGGCGTTGGACAAGAATGGTAAAAGCGCCTTCTGAATGTAGCTGTTTCCAGCCAGTATCGAGCCCTTGTCGAACATTTCGCCGCCGGCATCCAGGTCGGAAACCTGACCGCCTGCTTCACGAATGAGTACGATACCTGCTGCCATGTCCCAGGGCTTAAGGTTGCGCTCCCAGAACCCATCGAACCGCCCGGCTGCCGTCCAGGCCAGATCGATGGAAGCGGCTCCCGTCCGTCTTAGACCTGCAACCTCGCCCATCAATGCCTCCATCTCGCCGCGAAATCGGGTGTGATCGGGGCGGCCTCGGTGGGGGATGCCGGTTGCAATGACGGCGTCGTCCAGGTTCCGGCGGGCGGCGACGCGCAGGCGGCGGTCATTGAGGTAGGCACCTCGGCCTTTTTCGGCGACATACAATTCGTCGGAAATCGGATTGTAAATGACACCCGCCACGAGTTGTCCTTCACGCTCAAGGCCGATGGAAACGGCAAAAAGCGGGATCGAATGCAGAAAGTTAGTCGTGCCGTCGAGAGGATCGATGATCCAGCGGTGGGATTTGTCA